>JAZNYN010000227.1:0-1980 GCA_045594405.1 Anaeroplasma sp. | reverse complement strand
AGCCAGTATGTAACTTACCTAAGGCAAGAAAATAATCTAAATGATTAATTCTTTCAAGTAAATCAAAATTCATACTTTGATTTGCATAATGAAAGTTTTTGATTATTTTCATATTTTTTCTTGCGAAGGCTAATATATCATCTATAGTCTTACAAAAAACTAAATTTTCATATATTCCATAATTATCCTGATATGTTCTAGTTAATAGCTTTAAAGGCTTTATACCACTTACTTCATCAATATCATCCCATAGCTCACTATGTCTAGCAATATGATTTATAGTATCGTTATTAATCTTTCTTGCAGCCTCAATCGGAACAATTTCATCCTTTTCAATTAAGTGAAGGACTGGCTTTACAAAAATTCGTTTAATAGGTGGTAAGACCTTTGTAATTCTATTTATTTGTTCAATTAAAACATTAAAATCAAAATTAGGATCAACTATAAATAACGTAAAATTATGAACTATATGATAATCAAAATCTACATAGTTAATCTTATTGTATTTCTTAATAAAACCATCTAAAACTTCATAGTATTTGTTAAGCTCAATAAAATTCTCTAATTCTTCCTTATTGAACTCATCCATATATTAATCCTCGTTTAATCTGCTTACAAATTCACTACACTTTTCTAAACCTAGTTTATTAAATTGCTTAATAAGCTTATCCTTATTTTCAACATTTTTAAATTCAAGCTTTGCAACAATTTTACTTAATATAATTTTTTCGATTGCTTCATTTAATGATTGTTCATAATTATTAAAGCATGCACAATAAATCTTAACAAATTCCTCAATTTGCTTTAATACACGATTACCAAAGGAAATATTAAATGGTTGCATAATTTTTTCTACTTCCTTGATGATTTCATTATCCTCTGCATTAAAATCATATCCATTTATTGCTGATTTTAATAATGAAGAGAATTGATTATATGATAAATATCTTTGTGGAACTTCCTTACCAACTGGACGTGCCTTTGGAGCACGCTTGTTAAAGTTCATAGTTTGTGCTCTATCATATACCTTATCGCTTATTTCAAATGTTGATTCATCACGATTTGCAGTACCGATAAACCATACGTTTGTAGGTATTTTAATTGTATGACCATCTACTAATTGCTGATAGCTAAATTTTTCATTATTAACTATACGCTCAAGCTTAACATTCAAAAGCTTAATTTCACGTTTATCCTCCTCATTTTCCATCAATGATAAGAAATCAGAAAAATAATATTCAATTCTACTTAAGTTCATTTCATCTAAAACTATAAAAGTAATTACATTTTCATTTAGCTTAGCCTTATATAGCTTTTGAGTAAATTTTTTAGGTGAATAGCTTCTACTAAATTCATTATAGTAGCCTAATAGTTCATTTTTATCACGCCATGAAGATTCAACCTCTACTATTTCACAATTACCGAATATTGCCTCACTAAATATCTTAGGTAAGCTTGTTTTACCTGTACCTGACATACCTTGTAGAATAGTTAATCGAGATGCTCCTAATCCAGCAATAAAGGTTGCGATATCCTCTTTTGAATATGATAAATGAAGACGAGACTCACATGCATATTCAACTATGAATTCTACTAATGAAGGAAGTGTAGGAGATTCGAATTTTACATCCTCCTTCTTCTTTAATTCTTCATCGAATTCTTCCTTTTTAGAATCTAGCTCAGTAAACACAGGACAAGCATCAAAATCAACCAGTTGCTTATTTGTAATAGGCTTATTTTCAGATTGAGGTGAATTTACATTATTATTTTCGTTAACCTGTGGAATATCCTTAGTATTATCACCTAAATCAGCTAAAGCAATAATAGGATCAGCTGGAGGTATAAGCTTACCTCTAAATAATGCTACTATCATTACAGCTAGAGCTGGGATAGCAAGATAAATCATACTACTCTTGATATTAATTACATATTCAATTGGAATAGAAAGACCTAATGAGTTTAAAATTGATAAAATATTCT
>JAZNYN010000226.1:0-3649 GCA_045594405.1 Anaeroplasma sp. | reverse complement strand
TTGGTAATTGTAATCATTGTTATCTTTTCTTTGACTATTATTTTGATTAGGTTTATAATAGTATATGATTTGGAGGGATTTGGATGTTTTCTGGACAATCTACATATGATGCATTATTATGTGTATTATTTTTAGCTTTATCCTATATTTTAGGATCAATTCCATTTGGTCTATTAATTGGTAGAATTAAGGGTATAGATTTAAGACAAAAGGGTAGTCATAATATTGGTTCTACAAATGCTACTAGAGTTTTAGGAAAAAAGCTTGGCTTTTTAGTTGGCTTTTGTGATTCATTTAAAGGTATTTTAGTTGTATTTCTTTTAATGGGCTTATCTAAGGCTAATGCATGGACATCACCTATAGATTATTCTTATTATGGCTTAGCTGGAATATTAGGACATTGCTATTCAGTATTCTTGGATTTTTCAGGTGGAAAGGCAGTTGCTACAACATATGGTGTTGCTTATTTATTAAACCCAGTATTAGGCTTAACAGTAAATCTAGGTTGGTTATTTGGATTATTAGTTACAGGATATGTTTCAGTTGGCTCATGCTTATTCGCAGTATTATTAGTAATTGGTGGAGTGATTCTATATTTCTTTGGAATACAATCTCCAGTTAATTTTTGGGAATACCTAATTGGTAGTGTTAATTTAGAAAGAATTATTGTTTTTGCAGTAATTTGTATATTAATCATAATCAAGCATATACCTAACATAAAAAGATTAATTAATGGTACTGAAAAGGGCTTTAAAAAGCATCAAAAGGAAAGATTAAAGCTTTTAGAGGAGCAAGGTAAGCTAAATTAAAAAAAGTCGCAAATTGCGACTTTTTCTTTTTATTTCTTGTAAAACGCTCCATCACGTTCTTCAATTTTAGCTTCAAATTCTAATAAGCTAGCTTGCTCTTCTAGTGCTTTTCTAAGGTTTGGAATTACCTTATCAAAGCCTAAAAGCTGTGCAATAGTCTTATAACAACCATCTACTGTAATACCATTATTTCTAGAAATTACAGTAATAATACCATCATAAATTTCAGCTGGATGAATATGAATAACCTCACGATTACCATTATATCTTAATCTAATTCTCATTTCAGGATCAAAAAAATAGAAATCACCCTTCTTTGTAATTAGGTCAGATATTCCTGCTTGAATATCATCACGAAGCTGTTGAGTCATCTTTGGTTCTTCTATGATTGTTTGAACTCTCTTATTTAGATAATCCTCATGAATTGGTTGTTCACGTTTAATAATTTGAGTAACTAAGGTTTCCATACCCTTTGTATCATAGTAATTCTTACCTAGCTCTGAATCAACTGATAAATATTCAATGAATAAAGCTTCAATAGTATTATCTGATGTATCCTCTCTTAGATATGTTCTATTCTTATGCTGAGGCTCTTGATGTGGCTCATATTCATTATTTAATACATCATAAATACGCTTCTTTTCATTTTCTGTATCATTGATCCAAGAGGTAGAATAAAGCTTAAAATATCTCCAGCCTTGACGTTCAAGTAATATTCTTTCTAGACGATATTTATCAGTCATATTATTAGAATATCCACCAGAACCATCAATCATAATAGCTAAAATGTATTCATCATTTTTCTTGACTGCGAGGTTAATCTTAAATGATGAAGAACCATAATTTGGATATACGTCATAGCCTAATGATTCAATGTATTGCTTAACTGTATTGATAATACCATTATCTGTTTCCATATAATTCTTATTTGTTTCTACATTTTCAGCAAACTCTAGATAGTTTTGTAGAAGCTTAACACCTAGTGAATTAGTAGTTGTAGAATTAATATCCGTATATCTTATTGATGAAACAATTGATACATTAAATTTAGCTCTTGTAACTGCTACGTTAAGCCTTCTTTCACCACCAACGTTATTTAGTGGACCAAATCTTTGGTAGAATTTACCCTCAGTATTATAGCCATAACAAATAGAGAAAATGATTCTATCACGTTCATCACCCTGAACTGTTTCTAGGTTTTTAACAAAGAATGGTTCATCAATATCCTTAGGGAAATAGAATTCATCCTCTGGATATTTCTTTAATCTCTTTTCAATTAGTTCACTAATTAAATCTGCCTGTACGTTAGAAAAGGCAACAACACCTAATGATTGTTTAGATGTTTTTAGATGCTCAAAAACCATATCACAAACTCGTTGTGCTTCGTTAAGATTTGTTCTAGATTTTGCATCATATATACCATTGTCTACATAGTAAAAATCGATACCAAAGCCTTCCTCATGCTGCTTTGATTGTGGAATTACAATTAGATTAGAATCATAGAAGGCTTGATTTGAAAATGAAATTAATTCTTCATTTCTACTTCTATAATGCCACTTTAATGCTAATGTATCAAATTGTGAAGATGCCTTGTCTAGGATTGATTCAAGGTCAAATTCCTTTGTATTTACATCATCAACACCAGCTTGGAAGAAATTAGTTGGAGGCATTTGCTTAGTATCACCAATAACAATACATTGTTTAGCACGATAAATAGAGCCTAATGCATCTGATGCAAAAATTTGTGATGCCTCATCAAAAACCACGCAGTCAAAAATATTTAACTCTGAGGCTAAATATGTTGATACTGAAAGTGGAGACATTAAAAATACTGGTTTAATATCAAGTGCTAGTTCAAATGTTTGTTCTAGTAGAGAACGAATTGGCATATGTCTTCTTGTCTTTTCATGCTCTCTAGATAGAATTTTAAACATAGAACCTTCAAGAACACTTTCATCTGGACGCTTTTGTGAATTTAATACAATAATACTATCTCTATTTACTAATAATTTCTTTTCATCTAAATTGATGAAATCTTCAATTGTATCTGTCTTTGAAGCAGCTCTAAATTCCTTTAATACCTTTGATTCATTGATCATAGAATCAATTAAGTGCTTATAAAACTCCTTTTCGAATGTGTCAGCTAAGGTACGAAGCTCTCGTTTTGCGGCACAGAACGTATCAATAAAATCTAGCATATGATAGTCACGAAGCCTATTAATAACCTTTGCCCATATCATATGTGTTGCTACTTGCTTTCTTAAGGATTCAATATTTTGTATACACTTATGGCATTCATCTATTGATTCTTTAAAGAAGTTTATACGCTTATTATCAAAAATTTGACTAAATCTTATAAGATTTGCGATATCGTCCTTTATAATATCGAAATTACTTAATCTATCCTTAAATTTACTAGTTATTTCATTATAGTTTTCATCTGTCATTAGAATATCTTTTGAATTATCTAAAATTCTAATATCAGCTAAAACATCACGTAGATTTAATTTAGATATATCTCCTAGCATCTTAGAAATAACAGAGCTATAGCTTGATGCCATAGTGACCTCTTGTCTAATTCTAATTAGCTTTGATAATTCCTCTAATATAGTATTAACATTTTCTTTTTCTTTTCTAAATGATAATACCTTAGAGAATGCTTCCTTATATTCCTTAGATTTAAAGAGTTGATCCTTACCATTTTTGATAATACCATTTAATGTTTCTAAATCCTCATTAATTACTGATGAATTGTAAATATTAAATAAATCAGTTGTAAAAAATCTATTTACATTTAAATATCCTTCAATACAATCCTTTAGTCTATCTCTATGCTTTTT
>JAZNYN010000225.1:0-5504 GCA_045594405.1 Anaeroplasma sp. | reverse complement strand
AAAGTTGTTAATAACATGATAGAAATTACCTAAATCTGAAACATTTGCACATGCAAACATATAATCATCAGATACATTAATCTTTTCAACTATTAAATTATCTACCTTTTTGATTACTTCTTTAAAGAAGTAATAGTGTAGCATTTGCCCTGCCATAAATATCACCCTATGTTAATTATAAAATATTTATATCTATTTTTGCAATAATTCTTTTATTTTGTTTAATTTTATAGTAAAATATTTAAGGTTAGGTGGTGTAATAATGAAATTATTAAGTAAAAGCACACAAGAAAATATTCAAATGCATATGTATAATCGTGCAAGAGACATTGATGCTGCACTTCTAAATTGCTTATATGATGAAATGCCAACAAGCTTTATTTTAGATTGCTTGATGTTCTATCAAACTAAGGATGGTGGATTTGGTAGTGGATTACATATCGATAATTACAATACTAATTCATCAGTATATCAAATCTATGAAGCTTATCGTTTAATGGATATGGTAGGATTAACTTGCGATTGTGATCATGAGCTATATGATAAGATTGTTAATAAGAGTATGAATATTCTTTATAATCGTGAAGTATTAAAGAATAATAAATGGAATCCTAATACAAAAACAAATGATAGCTTTGCTCATGCTAAGGATTTTAGCTATAGTGAGAATTTTTCTGAATGGGGCTATGCGCCTACAGCTGCTTTATTGGGCTACACATTAATTTTTAATAAGCCAAATAAGGCTTACTATAAAAAGGCACTTAAGATGATTGAGGTTATGCTTAAGGATTTTTATCAAATGAATAAGCTTAATAAGTATGAATTCATATCATTTAATAGCTTCCTTAATTCGTTAAAGAAATCTGGTGAATTTAAGGATGAGGTATGTAAGGTAGAGGCTCATCTAACAAATCTTGCATTAGAATCAGTTAGCTTAGATTTTGAGGATTTAGAGGCTATTCATCCAATGGATGCGGCTATGTATTTAAATGATCCTAAGCTTAATGAGCTAAAGGATAAGGAATTAGATTATATTATTGACAGTATTGAACCACATGGCTTATGGGAAAATAAGCGTTCTTGGGGATATAATAAATATGCAGAAGAGGATAGTGCTAAATTAAAATGGATTGGTGCTCAATCTATTAATAATTTATTTATCCTTAAGCTACATGAGAGATTAGAAAAGTAGAGGTATATGAAAATGAAGAACAGACCAGTTTGTTTAATTATTATGGATGGTTATGGATTAGCTGAACCATCAACAACTAACGCTGTTAGCCTAGCTAGCAAACCAAATCTTGACAGAATTTTCCACACATATGATACTAAAACTATTTTAGCATCTGGTGAGGCTGTAGGTTTACCTGAAGGACAAATGGGTAATTCTGAGGTAGGTCATATGAATATCGGTGCAGGTCGTATTGTATGGCAATCTTTATCTAGAATTAATAATTCTATTAAGACAGGAGAATTTAATTCTAATGAAGCAATCAATGAAGCAATTGATAATGCTTTAAAGAATAATAAGAAGTTCCACATCTTTGGCTTATGCTCAGATGGTGGTGTACATTCTCACACTTCTCATATTATAGCAATCGCTAAGCTAGCACATTCTAAGGGTATTGATAAGGTATATTATCATGCATTTTTAGATGGTAGAGATGTTGCTCCTAAGAGTGCTTGTATTTATTTAGAAAAGATTATTAATGAAGGTAATGTTAATGTAGCTACTGTTGGTGGTAGATACTATGGTATGGATAGAGATAAGAATTATGATCGTATCCAGGTTGCGTTTGATGCAATGACTATTGCTAAGGGTGAATATTTTGAAAATCCTTTAGATGGTATTAATGCATCTTATGAAAATGGCTTAACTGACGAATTCGTTGTACCATTTGTGTCAGATAAGGATGGTATGGTTGAAACTGGTGATTCAGTAGTTTTCGCTAATTTCCGTCCAGACCGTGCAATTCAAATTGCTACAGCTATTTCTAATTCAGAGGGTATTAATTATAATGCCGAAAAGCCTTATAGAATGAATTTAGATAATGCTCCTAAGAATGTTACTTTTGTTTCTATGATGAAATATGCTGATTCTGTTTCAGGTAAGCTAGCATTTGGTCTACAAAAGCTTGACAACTTATTTGGTGATGTTGTAGCTAAAGCTGGATTAAAGCAATTACGTATTGCTGAAACTGAGAAATATGCTCACGTTACATTCTTCTTTGATGGTGGAGCTGACCGCGAAATTGAGGGTGCATCAAGAATTTTAGTTAACTCTCCTAAGGTTGCAACATATGATTTACAGCCTGAGATGAGTGCATATGAGGTTTGCTCAAAGGTTTGTGATGCAATTTATTCTGGTGAATTTGATTCTATTATTCTTAATTTTGCTAACTGTGACATGGTTGGTCACACTGGTGTAATTCCTGCAGCAGTAAAGGCTGTTGAGGCAGTTGATTATTGTGTTGGTAAGGTTGTTCAAGCTTTAGATGAGGTTGGTGGTGTTGCTTTAATTACTGCAGACCATGGTAATGCTGAAAAGCTTGCTGACGAAGAAGGTAAGCCATTTACAGCTCATACAACAAATGTTGTACCAGTTGTAGTCACTTCACATGAATATAAGCTTAGAGAGGATGGAATTTTATCTGATATTGCTCCAACATTATTAGAACTATTAGGTGTGGAAATTCCAGTAGAAATGACATCTAAGTCTTTAATTGTTAAATAATAAGTGATATAATATTATCAAATATAATACTTCGGGGTTTGGTGAAATTCCATACCGGCGGTATAGTCCGCGAGCTTATTAGCATGAACAGGTGTGATTCCTGTACCGACAGTAGAGTCTGGATGAGAGAAGTAATAGCTTTTTAATTATCGAAAATGATCCCTGTATTTATTATAGGGATCTTTATTTTTTAGGGGGTAAAAATTATGAGAGGATTTAGCATAAAAAGATTAACATTAGTTGCTATTATGTCGGCTATTAGTGGTGTGTTATATTGCTTTTTAAAGTTTAATATTCCAATCTTCCCAATATTTTTAGATATTAATTTTTCTATGATACCTATAATCATAGTAGCATTTATGCTAGGACCTATTGATGCATCAATAGTAGTGTTGATTAGATTTATAATGAAAATTATAATTGTTGGTACAGCAACTGCATATGTAGGAGAGCTTGCGGATATACTATTAGGTGTACCTACAGCTATAGTGTGTGGTGTAATTTATAATTATACAAACCTAAAGCATAAGGAATTATTTGCCTTTATTAGTGTTCCTTTAGTATGGATAATATGTTCAATTTTAGCAAATGCATTTATTAACATTCCATTTTATTCTGAGATTTATGGAATGGATGCAATTATCGTTTTTTCTATTGATGCCCTTAAGCTTGTATCTTTTGGTAAAATCAATTATATCGATCAAACTAATTTCATGAAATATTATTTACTTTACTCGGTAATTCCGTTTAATTTACTACTATCTATGATAGTAGTCGGTATAACATTACCAGTGCATAAAAGATTGAAGCTATTATATGATAATTTCAATTTTAAAAAGCAAACTAAAAATCAGGAAGGAATAAAGGATAATGAATAAAATAGATAAAAAGGATTTATTTCGTTTTATTGGTATTGGTTTCCTTATGGCACTACTTGGTGGTGTTCTTTCTGGTTTAGTTGATTGGTTATTAGCGTATATCAATATTTATATAAGCTTTTCACTTATTATAATTATATATTTTGTTGCTCAAAGAATGCGAAGTGTATATAATTATTATCATGTTATTTATCCTATTTTAGCATTAGTATTGTTCTATTTTGGATTGATATTTAATGACATTACGATACAAGTATTAAACTTTGGCTTATCATATTTTGAGGTTTATTTTAGTCCATTTATATTTGTATCTGTGCTTATAAATCCTGTTGTGGATTTAATAATATACCTAGGATATGGTAGCTTTATGGATATATTGATTTCAATTGTTAATCTTGTAGTTTATGTATTTGCTTATATTTATACATTTAAAATTACTAAAGGTAGAAATTAATGGTGAAAAAGTGATAAAAACGTTTTCTTAGTGACAATTTTCTTTTCACTATGAAAAATATATAAAATGTAGTATAATATACTACGGTAAAAAATATTAATATTTTAAAGGAGATGTAAAATATGCCATTTATTACAAGCATTTATGCAAGAGAAGTATTAGATTCTCGTGGAAATCCAACTGTAGAAGTTGAAGTATTAACTGAAAGCGGTGCTAAGGGTCGTGCATTAGTTCCATCAGGAGCTTCAACTGGTGAACATGAAGCATTAGAATTACGTGATGGTGATAAGTCACGTTATTTAGGTAAGGGTACTTTAAAGGCTGTTAAGAACGTTAATGAAATTATCGCTCCAAAGTTAATGGGCTTTGATGTTACTCAACAAGTAGCTATCGATAAGATGATGATTAAGATTGATGGTACTGATAACAAGGGTAAGTTAGGTGCTAACGCTACTTTAGGTGTATCTATGGCTTGTGCTCGTGCAGCTGCAGATTACTATGGAATCCCTCTATATAACTATTTTGGTGGCTTCAATGCTAAGCAATTACCATTACCAATGATGAATATCTTAAATGGTGGTGCACATGCTGACTTCTGTATTGACTTCCAAGAAATCATGATTTTACCTGTAGGTGCTCCTTCTGTAAGAGAAGCAGTACGCTGGGGTGCTGAAGTATTCCACGCTTTAAAGAAGATTTTAAAGGCTAACGGTTATGTAACATCTGTTGGTGATGAAGGTGGATATGCTCCAAAGTTAGGTTCTAACACTGAAGCATTTGAAAGAGTTGTAGAAGCTATTAAGGCTGCTGGTTTCGAACCAGGTAAGGATATCTGCTTAGGTATCGACGTAGCTGCTTCTGAATTCTATAATAAGGAAACTGGCTTATATAGCTTAAAGGCTGATAAGGGTGAATTCACATCTAAGGAAATGGTAGATATCTACTATACTCAATTATGTGAAAAGTTCCCAATCATTACTATCGAAGATGGTCTTGCTGAGGACGACTGGGATGGTTGGAAATATTTAACTGAACAATTAGGTTCTAAGATCCAATTAGTTGGTGATGACTTATTCGTAACTAACACTAAGAGATTAGCTAAGGGTATTGAAATGGGTGTTGCTAACTCAATCCTAATTAAGGTTAACCAAATTGGTACTTTAACTGAAACATTTGAAGCTATTCAAATGGCTCAAAAAGCTGGTTATACAGCTGTTGTATCACACAGATCTGGTGAAACAGAAGATACAACAATTGCTGATATAGCAGTTGCATTAAATGCTGGTCAAATCATGGAGACGGCTATGTTTGCCGAATTCGGCGCTGACATGGCCCTGGAGGAGCAACGGCTGATGATCATGCTTACCGGCGCGGGAATTGCCGTTGCGGTAATCGTCATGGCTGTGCTTACCATGGCACGGTCCATGAAAGAGATGAA
>JAZNYN010000224.1:0-6879 GCA_045594405.1 Anaeroplasma sp. | reverse complement strand
ATTCCCAAAATTGTATCATTATAGACCAAAATATGTCATATTTTAAATAGTTGCATATAATAATTTGAGGGGAATTATGAATAGTCATTTATTAACTCAAAGAGAAAAGGAAATATTTAAGATGCTTGCGGATGAATTGAGTACAAAAGAAATTTCTAAGGCATTAGGAATTAGTGAGAAAACGACAAGAAATCATATTTCTAATGTTATAGGTAAGCTCGGTGTTCAGTCTAGAACTCAAGCAATATTAATTTTAGTAAAAAATGGAATGATTCAAATTTAATCATTTCATTATTTTTTTGTAGCATAATATTGTAATTTCTGCAAAAATATTGTTTTTTCAATAATTTTATTGACATTTTGACAATTAATTTATATTATAAATTGTTGACTTATTTATTTGATGAAAGAGAGGAAATAATAATATGTTTTTAGCAGCAATGACAGCATGGAGCTGGGTGTTAAATATTTTGTTTTTATGTTTAGGTGTAGTAGGACTTGTTAAGGGTGCAGATTTGTTTGTAGGCTCAGCATCTTCACTTGCAAAAAGATTTAAAATTTCATCATTGGTTATCGGTTTAACAGTAGTAGCCTTTGGTACTTCAGCACCTGAGCTTGCGGTATCTATGGTATCAGCTATTAAAGGTGAAAGTGGACTTGCATTAGGAAATGTTGTTGGTTCAAATATTTGTAATGTTGCATTAGTATTAGGTTTATCTGCATTAATCACTCCACTTACAGTTAAAAAGTCTATAGTTAAAAGAGATTTCCCATTTGTTATTATTGCTTCAATCGTTTTATTAATCTTCTGTTTAGATAATTTATTAGCAGGCTTACCTGGTATAGATAATGAAATTGTAAGAGGTGAAGGCTTAATCCTAGTTGGTGGAATTGTTGCATTTACAATGATGTCTATTGCAAATGCTAAGAAGGATATTGCTGAAGGTGTTACTTCTGAAGAAGAGGTTGAAGAGGTTCAGGATATGCCTCTTAAGAAATCTATTCCATTCCTACTAATTGGTTTAGTATTAATTGTAGTTGGTGCTGAGTTTGTTACAACACCTGCTTCAACTATTGCAACTGAAATTGGTGTAATGCTAGGTGTAAATGAGGCAATTATGACTACAGTTGTTGGTTTAACAGTAGTTGCAATTGGTACATCATTACCTGAACTAGTAACATCTGTTATAGCTGCAAAGAAGGGTGAAAATGAAATTGCTCTTGGTAATGTTATTGGTTCAAATATCTTCAATATTTTAAGTGTACTTGGCTTCTCATCTGTTATTAAGCCATTATCAGCAACACAAGATATTATTACAGATTTAGTATTTAGTATTTTATTGACATTTATGGCCTTAGGCTTTTCAACAAGAGGCAAAATCAATCGTATTCAAGGTGGATCACTAGTATTTATGTATGTGATTTATCTTGCATATATCGTTATTAGATTATTTTATCCATTTCTAGTATTAGGTGTATAAATATTGATATTTATAAGGAAAACTCGCATTTGCGGGTTTTTTTGTTGCAATTTCGACAAAAAACTATCATTGTGAGGTAGAAATTACGTTTATAATTTGATACAATAGAATTGATATAATCAATTCGTAATAAATTTCAAATAAAGGGGAGTGCGTTATATGACTAAAATTTTGACCTTTGATCTCTGCGCTGTCTTTGTTCTTTTATTGTTACTATATTCTGTTTATTCAAGAAAAGTAACAAAAGCTAAAAAGGATAAAGCGTACATTGTATTGCTAATTGTAACCGCAGTATCAGCAGTTTTTGACATCCTATGTGAAATGTTTGGTGTATGGGTTGTACCTATTCCAACTTCAACAAGTGTTACTGTGTTTAGATTTATAGCATATACTTTATATTTCATAACAAGAAATTTATCAGCCCTTATATATATTTGTTTTATTCTATGTGTTACTGATACATGGCATAAGCTTAAAAAGGAATTCTGGTTTAACTTTTTGTTATATGTCCCCTATGCAATAAATGTTATTTTGGTTTTAGTTAATATTTTTACACCAATTATATTTAGCTTTAACGACCAACTAGAATATGTAAGAGAACCATTATTCTTCACATTGTATGTTGCAGCATCAATTTATTTATTCTTTGGTATGATATTATTATTCAAATACCGAAATATGTTCTCAAAAACAAAGATGTTTGTATTATATTCAACATTTATATTTACAATTTTTTCTATCATAGTTCAATATTTCTTCCAAGGATGGATGATAGAAATCTTCTGTACATCTCTTGCGCTGTTCTTAGTTAAAATAGTGTTCCAAAACCCAGGAGAGAATATGAATCATGCTGTTGGTGCTAGAAATAGAAACGCTTATTGCTTTGATGTTAAGCTTGGTACTGTCAACAATAAGCATATGGATATTATTTTAGTTGATATTCAAAATTTCTCATCAGTTCTTAGCTTAGTTGGTTATGAAACTTTTAATCATATCCTAAGGCAAACAGCACATAAGATTGCCCAGGTTGCTAAATGGAAAAATACTCACATCGATATTTACTATATTGAAACAGGTAGATATGGATTAGTTATTTCTGAAAATTACAGAGAAAAAACAGATGAGATAATAGAAGCTATTAAAGAAGAGTTCTCAGCAAGCATTCTAATGAATCAAATGAAGATAATGCTAAACATTAGATTATGTGTAATGAGATATCCTGATGAGATAGCTGATTATGAAACTATCATTAAGTTTTCTAATATCTTTGAGCATCTTGATGCAAATGTTAACTATATAGATACTAAATCATTTACAAACTGGAAGCAATTCCATATTGCAAATGATATTGATAAGATTATAGCTAGAGCTATTCAAAAGAGAAGCTTTGAAATTTATTATCAGCCTATATGGTCAACAAAGGAACAAAGATTTGTATGTGCTGAGGCACTACTAAGATTGTTTGATGAAAAATATGGCTTTATTCCACCACTTACAATTATTTCTAATGCTGAAAAGTCAGAGGCAATAATTGAAATTGGTGATATTGTATTAGAAAAGGTTGCTTCATTTATAGCAAGCCCTGATTTTAAGAAGCTAAATCTTGACTATATCGATATTAATTTATCACCTGTTCAATGTGTTGATCCAAATTTAGTTGATAAGATTTGTAATATTGTTTCAAAATATAATATTTCACCTTCAACTATTAATTTTGAAATCACTGAAACAGCAATTTCAATTCTTCATAGTGTTATTATAAACAACCTAGAGGAATTAGCATACAAGGGTTTCAGAGTTTCCCTAGATGATTACGGTACAGGATATTCAAATATTAAGAGAATGGTTGAGTGTCCATTCAATATAATTAAGCTAGATAAGACTTTCGCTGATGAATGTGAAAATGAAAGAATGAAGGTAGTATTAAAGGATACTGTTAATATGCTTAAGAATATTGAAATGGGTATAGTTGTAGAGGGTGTAGAAACTTCAGAAAATGCTGAATTATTCTCAAGCCTAGGCTGTGACTATATTCAAGGCTATTATTATTCTAAGCCTATGCCTAAAAATGATTTCATAAAGTTTGTGGAGTCTTCTAAAGCACCTAAAGAAGAATAAAATTTTAAGTCGTAGGGGGAAGTACGATGGATATTAATTTAGCTTTACATTTACAAATAAATATAAGCACCTTATTGTTGAGTATTATTTTGTTAATTCATAATTACAATAGAAAAACTGAAATTATAGGTAAGTCATTTTTCGGTGTAGCAACAGCTATGATAATGACAATCAGCCTAGTAAATAGCGTTGCTTGGTATGTTGAAGGGAAGATATTTCCAGGAAGCTATTGGATTTATTATATTTGTGTAGCCTTTGAATTATTATGTATGGTTATATCTTGCTCATGTATAATGCTATACAGCCTAGCTCAAGATATAAATGTTAAAAATATAAAGGTTCTTATCTTTGTATTTATTCCAACATTAATTGAATTTGTGATGTTGATAATAAATATTTTCCATCCATTTATGTTCTATATAGATGCTACAAATGTTTATCACAGGTTGAATCCTTGGTATTTCTATTCAGCGGTTATTCCTTGGTCATATGTAGTGTTTGGAATAATATTCTGTTTTGTAAAATATATACAATCAAGATTTAAAAATATTACATACTTACATTTAATTATTTTCCAAGTATCGGGAATTATTGGTTCTATTATCCAATTGTTATTCTATCAAATTGAATCATTATGGACTTTAATATTATATGGATTAGTCTATGCCTATATAACAGTTCAAAGTAAACGCTATGAGGATGTTCAAAAGGATGCAACTGATGCAAAAATATCAGTTATGTTATCACAAATCAAGCCTCATTTCTTATACAACATGTTTACAACAATTATGGTATTATGTGATGATGATCCAAAGGTTGCTAAAAAGGCACTTGGTGAATTTGCAGTATACTTAAGAGGAAACATGGATTCACTTTCAAGTGATAAGCCTATATCATTTAAAAATGAATTAGACCATGTTAAAAAATATATGTATCTAGAAACATTAAGATTTGGGGAAAGATTAAAATCCGAATTCAATATTAATGAAGAAGAGTTCGAGTTACCAGCATTATCACTTCAGCCTATTGTAGAAAATGCTGTTAAGTATGGTATAGGTGGTAAAACTGAAGGCGGAGTAATTAAGCTTACATCTTATAAGGATGATAATTATTACTATATTCTAGTTGAAGACAATGGTGTTGGAATGAACATCGATAGAATTGAGGACATACCTAAGAAGGACGATGGAAGAAGTCATGTAGGTCTTCAAAATGTTAGAAGACGTATAAAGGAAATGTCAAATGGCGATGTATTAATTTCATCAAAGCTTGGTGAAGGCACAAGCGTTACAATAAAGATTCCAGTAATTAAGGGGGAAAACTAATCATGAGAATAATTACAGTTGATGATGAAATTCATGCATTACGAATGATAGTTAAGGAATTAAAAAATGCATTTCCAGATGCTATAATTAACGATTATCAAAATTGGCAGGATGCATTACGTTATGTAGAGGAATGTAAGGCACAAAAGGTTCATGTCGATTATATTTTCTTAGATATTCAGCTTGCTGGTATGAATGGTATTGAGCTAGCTAAGAAGATTAAAATCATATTACCTAAAACAAATATTATATTCTGTACATCATATAGTGAATACGCATATGAAGCATATAATGTACATGCAAAGGGTTATTTGTTAAAGCCAGTAACTGTTGAGGATTTAACTAGAACCCTAGAAATTATTAAGTGTGACTGGTCAATGGAGCAAAAACAAAACCATTGCATTGCTGTTCATACATTTGGTAGCTTTGATGTTTATATTGATTTAAAGCCATTAGATTTCGAGCTTGAAAAGGTTAGAGAATTATTTGCTTATTTAATTGATAAGCATGGTGAGTTTGCTACTGAGGACGAAATAGCTCAAGCTTTATTTGCTGATAAGGCTAGCGACAAGGAAACTAAAAAGCAAACATCGTCATTAATTGCTATACTAAAGAAGACATTAAAGAAGAATGGAATTGAATCTATTATAGTTGCTAAGTGGAAGAAGCTAGCTATTGATTCATCAAAGATTAAATGTGATTATTATGATTACCAAACTGGTGATGTTACAGCTTTAAATTCATATCGTGGCCAATATATGACAAACTATAAATGGGCAAGCTTTACATATGATAAGCTAGTACATCAAGTTTTAAAATAGGTGATTGTATGGAATTGAAGGAAGTTTTACTTAAACGCAGAAGTATTAGAAAGTTTACCTCTGAGGCTGTATCTGATGAGCACATAGAAGAATTATTACATGCAGCCATGAGTGGTCCTTCAGCTTGTAATAGACAGCCTTGGTCATTTTATGTTGTTACAAATAAAGAGGTATTAGAAAAGCTTAAGGATGTAACACGCTTTGGGAAGATGGATGCTCCACTTGCAATTGTAGTATGTGGTGCTTTATCTAGAGCCTTACCTATGCAGCTTGCGGAATATTGGATTCAGGATTGTAGTGCTGCAACAGAAAATATATTACTTAGAGCAACTGATTTAGGATTAGGTGCTGTTTGGTGTGGTGTTCATCCTCAAAAAAAGGCGGAGGAAAGAGCACGTAATATTTTATCATTAAAGGCTAAAGAAATTCCTTTGAATTTAATTTGGATTGGTCATCCTCAAGAGGAGCATATGCCTCGAGATCAATACAATGACAAGTATATTAATTATGTGAAATAAATCGAAAGAAGAGTGATTCATATGATGGATCGTAACTTTATTGAAGAACTTAGAAGCATTTTAACCTCTAAAATTTCTAATGAAGAAAAGAAAAGTCAAATATTACAATACCACCATAGTGATATTGCAGATTTGCTTGATGAATTAGATGAAGAATTATCTGAACAATTATTCGCTGTATTAGGTGATGAGGAAGTAGCTGAGATATTATTATACTCTGATGATATCGGTGAAATAATTGAGGATTTAAAGCCTGAACAGGTTGCTGATTTAATTGAGGAAATGGATGTCGATGATGCGATTGACGTCTTAGAGGAATTAGATGAAGAACAAAGAGATGAAATCATTTCCTTGATTGATGATGATTTTGCTGAGGAAATCGAACAAATCTTTAGTTATGATGAGGATACATTAGGTAGTAAGATGACAACTAACTATATTGTTATTACTACCTTAGATACTGTTAAAACAGCCATGAGAAAGGTAATTCAACAGGCATCAGAAAATGATAATGTATCGACAATTTATGTTTTAGATAATGAAGAAAAGTTTTATGGTACTTTAGATTTAAGAGACTTAATTATAGCTAGAGATACAACTGATTTATTATCTATAG
>JAZNYN010000223.1:0-8338 GCA_045594405.1 Anaeroplasma sp. | reverse complement strand
GCTGCTGCGCCGGCTGAACGCCCTGCCCGTGGGGCTCCAAATTGTTACAATTTTTTTAAATGTATTATTATACATTGAAAAACCTTTATTTTCTTGTTATAATAAAAAGTGGTAATTTTTTTTGAGAGGAGTATGAGTATGGATTTATTTGATATGGTCCCTGAGAGTTTTTTCTCAATGCTTTCTTCCAAAAATAGACGTATATATTTACAAGCTATTTTGCATAGCTTTAAGGTATATGAAACAGGTTCTATTTTAGGTATGGACAAGAAGATTCTAGTTGACGATTTAACTGTATTTTTGGACAATGTATCTTACAATTATACAACTGAAAACGAGGAAGATGAAGAATCTAGCCCTGAAACTAAAAGAGACTTAGCTAACTACATCCTAAGAAGAATGGAGGAGTGTGGTTGGATTTATGTAGATGTTACAAATGATTACATTGAGATTGTTAATTTTACCGATGCTGCAATTACAATTTGTGAAGCATTGTTTAGAGCATACCCAAGAATGGAATATGGTGATGATTATAATCAGGATATTACTGGTACAAGCGATTATACTGGATATATTTACCAAATCAATTCATTATTGATGGCTGATAATCCTAATTATTCAATGACATTCCAGCTTGTATATTCAAATACTAAGCAGCTAATTCGTTCTATTAGAAAGCTTGATTCTAGATTAAAGGAGTACATTACATCAGTTATGGAAAATTCAGAAATCAAGGATTTAATGGAAAAGCTAGTTATCTATAAGACTGATATTTATGATGCACAATATGCAAAGCTTAAGATTAACGATAATATCAATAGATATCGATTATCAATTATTACTAAGCTTCAGGATATTCAAGAAAATCCAATTGCGATGGAGGCAATTGCTAGAAGCTATACATCTGCACTAGTAACAATGGATATGGCTCTATCTAAGGCTAATAAAAACATTGATGAGGTAATTGATGCATTTAATGCGATTGATGACTTTATTAGTGAAATCGATATTAAGAATAGAAACTACATTAACTCAACAATTTCTAAGATTAAGTTCCTATTAAGTGAGGATGATAATGTTGTTGGTAAGATAAATCGAATTCTTAAGTATGTTAAGGATACAAATAAGCAAGACAAGATTGAGAAGTCTTTGAAGCTTATTGATGGTATGTATGATTTAAGAAATAATAAGATATTTGATTCAGAAACTTCTTTATATACTCCAAGAGGCTCATATGCAAAGAATCCTAATCAAATACTTGATGATGCTGGAATTAGCTTCCAATTAGATGAGGAATTCTTAAGCAGCTTTAAGTCTTTATACAATGAAACATATATTGGTCAGTTCCTTGAGGATAACATGATTAATGGTACATTTAGAGCTGGTAGATGCTTAGAATATGATATGGAAGATCAGGATGTATTTAAAATTGTATTCTGTATTATTTATGCATCAGATAAAAACTATAAGATTACAATTTTAGATGAGAATATGGATCATAAGCTATATATTATTAATGATTTCATTATTGAGAAGGGAGTTTAATTATGCTTGAAAATTTAGAAAAGATGACAGTTGGTCAGCAAAACCAATTTAGAGATATTGCAAATAAGCTTTTAGCAAATACATTCTTATCTCGTGATAAAAGAGATAACAAGGAAAGCTATTATTTCTTAATGAGCTATAAGGAAATTTTTGATGAGTTCTTTAAGATATTAGGCTATGAAATTAAGCTAGATATGCCTACTGGTAGTGTTATGCTAGAGGGTGCACAAGCAAGTCATACCTTAAAGCTAAGAAGAGATGAATCAATTATTTTATTAATCCTTCGTGTTTTCTATCATGAGAAGATGAAGGAAACTACATTAAACGAAAATGTAGTATGCTCTGTTAGTGATATTCACGATAAGTATGATTATCTTGAAATTAAAAGAAAGCTAAATAAGACTGATTTAATATCAGCATTAAGATTATTTAGAAGATATAATTTAATTGAGGTAACTGGCGATTTAACTTCTTCAGCATGTAAGGTTGTAATACTTCCTACTATCCTAATGGCTGTTAAGAGTGAGGATATTACTGAAGTATTTAATACTATCCAAAGAATTTCTGCTGAGGAGGGTAACAACTAATGAAAAAACTAGTAAAGATTCGTTTAATCAATTGGCATTACATCAGTAATGAAACAATTGAAATAAAAGGCAATACAATTTTAACTGGTCAAAATGCATCAGGTAAGTCAACTATTATGGATGCCTTAACATTTGTTTTAACTGCAGGTGAAACTCAATTCAACCTTGCAGCTAACGAAAAGGGTAAGCGTGATTTACGTGGCTACGTAAAATGTAAGCTAGGTATCGATGATAAGGAATACCTTAGAAATGGTGATGTAACTGGTCATATCGCAGTAGAGTTTTATGATGAGAAGACTGCGACAACATTTACTGTAGGTGCGGTAATTGATGCGTTTGGTGATTTAGCTCCAGTTAAGACTTTATTCTATCGTACTTATGAGCCTATTTTAGATGAAATGTTTGTTTCAAATGGTAAGATTTTAAGTACTGTAGATTTTAGAAAGCATAACCAATTATTTGAATATTACTTAACTAAGAAGGAAGCTAAGAAGGGCTTTAGACATGCGTTTGGCTCTATTAGTGAGGATTTCTATAGATTATTACCAAAGGCTTTAGCATTTAAGCCAATTAGCGATGTTAAGGACTTTATTTACCAAAATATTCTAGAGGAAAAGGAAATAGATGTTACTGCTATTAAGGACTCTATTCGTTCTTATAAGGAATTAGAAATCACTCTTAACCTAATTAAATCTAAGATTGCAGATTTAAAGGAAATTGATGATATTTATCAAGAGCTAGCAAAGCTTGAGAATGATAAGAACTATATTGAGTATTTGATGCATTTATTCGATGTAGAGGAAATCAAAGGCGATATTGAAAATGCAAGACGTCAAATTGAAATTGAAGAGGGCAAAAGGCTTTCTAAGGAGCAAGCAATTGCTCAATTAGATCAAGAAATTCTTTCACTTCAAGAGCGTTCACGTGAGCTTTATAATCTATTAAGCTCAAATGATACATTTAAGGCAGAGGAATACATCAATAGAGAAATTATCAAGACAAAAACTAATATTTCTCAGCTAGAGGGCAATAATCAAATGTTTGTTAAGCGTGCAGCCTTATTTAAGGATGTACTAAATGAAATTAGAAAGCTTGATAAGAGTCAAATTTTTGCTGATGCAGCAAATCTAAATTTACTACTAATAAACGATCAAGCTGTTGAGCAAAATAAGATTAAGCTTGGTGATTATCAAAACAGATTCCAAACACTTAAGAATCAAGCAAACCAAAAGCTAGGTTCATTAAATACTGCTAAGGGTGAATCAATTCAAAAGATTAATGAAATTTCATGTGCAGTTAATAATCTTGAACAAAACAAGGTTAATTTCCCAAGTGCTTTAATTGCAATGAAAAATGAAATTCAAGATGGCTTAAAGAGAATTTATAACTATGATATAACTGTTCATATTTTTGCTGAGCTATGTGAAATAACTGATCAAAAGTGGGCAGATACTATTGAAATTTTCTTAGGTAATAGAAGATTTAATCTAATTGTTGAGCCACGTTATTTTGATCAAGCAATTCAAATTTATAGTCGTATTAAGGATAGATATAAGCTATATGGTATTGGTTTAGTTAATACTAAGCAAATTGCTAAATTTACAACTTGTGAAAAGAACTCACTTGCAACAATCATTGAATCAGAAAATAAGGATGCTCAAGCATTTATTAACTACACATGTGGAAATGTAATTATGTGTGAGGATGCAATGGAGCTTGAAAAGTATTCTACATCAATTACAAACGATTTATTAATTTATCGTGGTTATACAGTATCAAGCTTAAATCCAAATGTAGAAAAGCCATTTATGGGTAAAAATGCTGCATCTAAGGCTTCTCAAATTTGGAAGGAAAAGGCTATTGAGGCTAGAAATGAATATGTAGAAATTACTGACCAAATTTCTGAGGTAGAGCGTTTAATCGGCTTATATGAAAAGCTAGATACTAGAACATTAATTAATGACCTAGATCAAGCATTATTATTAAAGACTCAAAAGGCTCAATTAGAGGAATTAGAGCGTCAAAGTGTAAGACAAAAGAATGCTTCACCTTCTGAGCTACAACAGGATTATGAGCAAGTTTTAGAGGCAATCAAGAATAATGATCTAAAGAAGCAACAGCTAAGCAAGGAAATCGGTGGTATTGCTAATAACATCGAAACACTAAATGATTTAATTGCTAACAAGCAAAATGAGCTAGCTGAACTACAACAAAGCCTAAAGGATTTATCTAATGGCTCTATTGTTGTTGAAAACAAGGCATTAGAGGAATATAAGGCAATTGCTCAAAGCAATAGGATTAAGGAATGTATTGCTGAAAATAAAGCAAGATTCTCTGCAATTGATTCTTCATTTACAAGCTTATCAGATGCTTTACTTGCTAAGCAATTTGCATTTATTAATAAATATAATTCTTCATTCTCAATTGGTTTATCAGAAATTGGTAAGTTTACTACAGAGCTATATAAGCTAGAAAAGAGTGAGCTTGTTAAGTATGAGCAAAAGGTTAGAGATGCAAGAGAGTCTGCTGAATTAGTATTTAAGGAGGACTTCATTGCTAAGCTAAGAAACAATATCTTAACAGCTGAGGTTGAGATTGGTAGAATTAATGAAACTTTAGCAAACATTAAATTCGGTAGAGATAAGTATGAATTTATCTTCCCTAGAAGTAGCGAATATGCCTCATTCTATGATATGGTAACTTCAGATTTAGTTGATGGTACACAAGGCTTATTAACTTATGATTTCCAAGCTAAATATGACCAACAAATTTCAGAATTATTTGAAAGCTTATCTGTTGATGAATTAAACTCTAATGGTGCTATTAATAAGTTTACAGATTATCGTACTTATATGGATTATGATATTCGTATCATCAATGAAAATGGTGAAACTATGACTTATTCTAAGGTATTTAAGGAGAAGTCAGGTGGTGAAACTCAGGTTCCATTCTATGTGGCTATCGTAGCTTCATTTGTTCGTATCTACACAAAGAGTGGTTATGGTGCTGGTGACCCTATTGGATTAGTATTATTAGACGAAGCATTCAATAACATGGATATTAACCGTATGAAGGCTATGATGAACTTCTTAAAATCAATGCCTCTACAAATTATCTTAGCTTGTCCACCTCAACGTGTTGAGCATATTTCTGAATATTGTGATACAAATCTAGTTATGGTTAGACAAGGCAATAAGGCTGGCGTTTTAAAAATGACAAAGAAGGAAGGTTTATTTGACGATGGCATTTAATAAAAGAAATGATTATAAGGATGCTTCTAAGCGTCTAAATGAAACTCAATTAGCCTCTGATCGTATCATAATGGAACAGCTTCATGATAATGATCAAAGAGCAGCTGAATTAGTTGATCTAATGAAGCAAGGCTATCCATTAGTGCTAAATTTTGAGATTCTTGGTGAAGAAGAGGATAACAAGTATTTAGCCTTCTTTACAGGTGCTGCATACGCACTTGATGGTAAGAGCTTACGTATTAATGAATATACATATTTATTTGCTAGAAAGGCAGAATTTATGGATGGTTCATTACAACGCTTTCTTCAAGGAATTCCAAAAGCATAATAAATTTTGCTGCAACAATATCATTGTTGCGGCTTTTTTTATAAAAAAATGTAAAATAATGACATTTTTGTAGATTTTGTAAGCTTAATAAATTGTATAATTTATTTTTTTGAGATATAATATAATAAATTAGTACGTAAGAAGAGGTGTTAATATGACAGGGATTACTATAGCTGTTGAATCAATAGGTTTAGTAATTGCGTTAATACTATTAGCGTATAACTTTACAGAAAAAAGCAAGGATCGAGTTCAGCTGTTACTTTTAAGAGGAATGCTTTCATCTAATTGTTTAGCTTTAATTTTGGATATGATTTGTTATAGCCTTGATGGCAAGGTTAACATGGTTACTTTACTTTATACATTAAAGACAATAACTTGGTTTGTTGGTTATTTAATTATCTTGTTCTATTTAATTTATTTAGTAAAGCATTTATCTACAAATAAGAAGAAAAATAAAATGCTGATATGTTTCTTTATTGGATATACAATCCTACTAGATGTTTGTGTATTAATTTCTTTATATGATAATTTATATTTTGGCTATGATGCAGCTGGTTATTATTATAAGGGAAGATATTATTACGTATCTCAAATATTAGGTTTTTCTATGTTTGTATTTGCCATTTTATTAATAATAAGACATATAAAGCAGCTAGGCTTTTACAATACAGTGTCGTTCTTTGTATACGCGCTTGCGCCAGTAATAGGTTCAATTGTAAATATGTTTGTTAAGGATATTTCAATATTCTACACAACTACTGCAGTTGCGGCTATGATTGTTTATTTAAGTATACATATTAAGCAAGAAAAATTACTTCAAAAGCAGGAGGCTGATTTGATGGAGGCTAATTTTAAGATTATGCTTTCTCAAATTCAACCACATTTCTTGTTTAATGCCTTAACTTGTATTACTGACCTTTGTGATACAAATCCAAAGGTGGCTAAGGATACAACAATTTTCTTTGCTCATTATTTAAGAAATAACCTAGAAGCAATAAATAATTCTCATCAAATTCCTTTTACTCAGGAGCTTAAGCATATTAAGAATTACTTGAATATTGAAAAGGTTAGATTTGAGGGATTAGAAACAGAATTCAACATTAAGTATGATCAATTCCTTATTCCAATTTTATCAATTCAACCACTTGTAGAAAATGCTGTTAAATATGGTATTGGAAAAAATGGAAATAAGGGAACAATTACAATTTCAACATATAAAGTAGACGACTATTATGTAGTGGAAGTATCAGATGATGGTGCTGGTTTTGATGTAAATAATTATAAGGGTGATACATCAAGATCACATCTAGGTATTGATAGCTGTAGAGATAGAATTTTAACTCAAGCTAAGGGACGCTTTGAGATTGAAAGTAAAATTGGTGTAGGAACAGTAATAAAGGTATTTATACCTATAACTGATTAACAGGAGGGGATATTTATGAAGGTAATTTGCGTAGATGATGAAACGTTAGTACTAGATTATATGAATAAGCTTTTACAAAAGGTTGATGGTATTGAGGATATTAAGCTATTTAATCAACCTAATGAAGCTATTGTATATGTTTCTGAAAATACAGTTGATATAGCTTTTTTAGATATTAAGATGTATGACGAAAATGGTATTGAGGTTGCAAAGAAAATGAAGACTGTTGCCCCAAATACAAATATTATCTTTGTTACATCATATTCCGATTATGCAGTAGAGGCTTTCAAGGTAAGAGCTTCGGGCTATTTATTAAAGCCTGTTATGCTTGAGGACTTAATTGAAGAAATTGGAAATATTCACAATAAGCCTCAGGATTTAGATAAGCGTATTAAAATCCAAACATTTGGTAATTTCGAAATCTTTGTTGATGGCAAGCCTTTACAATTTTCAAGATCAAAATCAAAGGAGCTTATTGCATACCTAGTTGATAAGCGTGGTACATCAGTAAATTCATCTGAATTAATTGTAAATCTTTGGGAGGATAAGGATGTTAATTCATCAAGTAGAAGTATGCTACATAATTTACTTGCTGATATTAAGAAAACTCTTGCATCAAAGAAAATAGATGAAAGCTGCTTAATTATTAAGGGCTTTAATTCATTCCAACTAAATACTGAAGAGGTTGACTGTGACTATTTTAGATTCCTTAATGGTGATGTTGCTGTTATCAACTCATTTACTGGTGAATATATGAATAACTATGAGTGGGCATTATTCACTGCAGCCTATATTCAAAATAAGCTAGAAAAGTAATATTTTATGAGGTGATAATTTATGAAACAGGTGACTATAGCATTAGAGTGCTTAAGTATAGTAATTTCATTTATTCTTTTAGCATATAATTTCTTTGAAAGAAAAAATAACTATAAGCAGACAATTATATTAAGAACGCTATTATTAGCAACTGTATTGGTATTAGCTGCTGATTTGTTAATATGGGCATTTGATGGAGAAGAATGGTTTACTAAGGCATCGTATTTTTTAAATATTATTACGTTTATTTTTGGTTATGTTATTTCAACATTATATACGTTTTATGTAATTAATTTTGTTAAATCAAGAAGACATATATCTAAATGGTTTTCATATTCAGTAGGTATTTATTGTGTTATTTGTATTATTTTAGTATTTGTATCTTTAT
>JAZNYN010000222.1:0-6405 GCA_045594405.1 Anaeroplasma sp. | reverse complement strand
GTTTAGAACAGAGCTATATATTTTATTAGAATCCGAAGAATTCCTTAGCATTATTATAGCAAACGTCTTCAACAATCTTACCTAATGTTTCAATTTCCTCTTCAGGATATTGACCAGTTTCAACTAGGCGACCTAACATTTGACATAATAAACGTCTATAATATTCATGACGTGGATATGCTAAGAATGAACGAGAATCAGTAAGCATACCAACTGATTGAGCAACTAAACCAACCTGCATTAAAGTTTCAAGATTTTGTCTCATACCATCTTGTTGATCTAAGAACCACCAAGCAGTACCAACTTGGACATAGCCCTTAACACCTTCCTTTTGGAAGCAGCCAGATAATACTGTAAGAGCATAATTATCACGTGGATTTAAACAGTAAAGAATAGTCTTAGGAAGAGCACCTTCACCATCTAATGCACCTAATAATTGAGAAAGCTTAGCCATATAATTTTGGTCTTCAATAGCATCAAAGCCAGTGTCTGGACCAATCTTAGCTAGCATTGATTTAGAGTTGTTACGAAGGGCACCAATATGGTATTGTTGTACCCAACCATACTTATGATATAAACGACCTACATGAAGTAAAATATAACCCTTATACTTATCTTGTTCCTCGTTAGAAATCTTTTCGCCAGCTAAGCCCTTTAAGAAAATAGCGTTAGCCTCTTCATAAGTTGCAGGAGCATAATAAACAACGTCTAATGCATGGTCAGATACTCTACAGCCAATTTCATTAAAGAATGCTACTCTTTCTTCTAATGCCTTACATAAATCATTTAAAGTATTAATTTCATAGCCAACTACACCTGAAAGCTGCTTAACCCATGAAGCAAACCATGATAATTCAACATTAATTGCCTTATCAGGACGGAATGAAGGGCGAACAGATACCTTTAATGTTGGATCCTCCTTCATCTTCTTATGCCATTCTAATGAATCAACAGGATCATCTGTAGTACATACTGTATCAACATTATGTAAATACATCATTTCTCTTGCTGTTAATGTTTCAAGCTTCTTATTAGCCTTTTCCCAAATAATATCAGCATTCTTACTATTGATAATTTCATCAATACCAAAATATCTTCTCATTTCTAGATGTGACCAGTGATATAATGGATTACCTACGAAATAAGGCATAGATTCAACAAATTGATAATATTTTTGATAATCATCCTCAGGACCAGAAATTAATTCTTCATTATAGCCTCTTGCACGTAATGCACGCCACTTGTAGTGGTCACCAGTACGATCACCAGGGCCTAACCAAGCATCAGCAAGATTTCTAAATTTCTTGTCCTCATAAATTTGTTGAGGAATTAAATGACAGTGATAGTCAATAATTGGCATCTTTTCAGCATGCTCATGATATAGCTTCTTAGCAGTCTCTGTGTCTAATAAGAAGTCCTTGTCCATAAATTTCTTCATTCTTCTTTTTCTCCTTATACTTCTTTTTATAAAATAACTCCGTCTTTGAAAATTGATATTTCTCTGAACTTGTTAATTTCATTCTTAGTTTGCTTCTTTCCTGAAGCAATATCACAAATTAAATCAATAAAGTCTGATAATAATTCATCCATAGACTTTTCTCCAACTAATTGACCTGCATTAAAGTCAATCCAGTTAGCCTTAGTAGTTGCCATTTTAGTATTTGTAGCAACCTTAACAGTTGGAATAAATCCACCAAATGGAGTACCTCTACCAGTAGTGAATAGTACCATTTGACAGCCAGCACAGCCTAATGTTGTTGTAGCAACTAAATCATTACCAGGAGTAGATGTTAGGTTAAGACCATTTGTCTTAATTCTTTCGCCCATCTTCAATACATCCATAACCATAGTAGAGCCAGCCTTTTGAGTACAGCCTAAAGACTTGTCCTCTAATGTAGTAATACCACCGTTTTTATTTCCTGGTGATGGATTTTCATATATTACTTGATCATGATTCTTAAAATAAATCTTAAAATCATTAACTAGATTAACAACCTTATTAAATGTTTCTTCATCCTTAGCACGAGCCATTAATAAATGCTCAGCACCAAACATTTCAGGCACCTCACCTAATACTGTTGTACCACCATTTAATGCTAGATAATCTGAAAGCTTACCTAAAAGTGGATTTGCAGTAATACCACTCATACCATCAGAGCCACCACACTTAAGACCAATTCTTAAAACAGAAACTGGATGTGTAGTTCTAACATCATTTTTCATTACCTCATATAACTCAGCTAAAAGCTTAGTACCCTCAGCTACCTCATCCTCAACCTCTTGACATACTAATGTACGAACACGCTCATGATCATACTCGCCTAAAGTGTCCATAAAAGCCTTCATTTGGTTATTTTCACAGCCTAAGCCTAATACTAGTACACCACCAGCATTTGGATGCTTAACCATATTTTGAAGATATGTTTTAGTCATATTATGATCTCCACCCATTTGTGAACAACCAAATGGATGATTAAATGTATATACACCGTCAATTAAAGATGTGTCATAGTTAGCCTTAAAGTTTTCAATTATTTGATGTGCGTTACCAGATACACAGCCTACTAATTGAACAATCCATAATTCATTTCTAATACCAAATTCACCATTCTTACGAGCATAAACATCAACTGTCTTATCCTTAGCGATTGTCTTTACATCAGCAAAATCAGGTGTGTATTCATAATCAAATACGTCATTTAAATTTGTTTTAGTATTTTGAACATGAACATGATTACCAGCCTTGATATCCTTTGTTGCATGACCAATAGGACATCCATATTTAATAATGTTTTCATCCTTTTTGATGTCAACTAAAGCAACCTTATGTGCTTGTGGAACATCATCTAATAATGTAACACCTGCGATAATTTCACCCTTTGTAAAAGGACGAAGAGCTACCGCAACGTTATCATTATCATTAATGATAATATAATCGTTCATAAAAACTCCTTAATTATTTAACTAATTTTTGTAAAGCTTCTCTTACAGAAGTTGAAGTAATTTCATAAACTGCTTCAGAAACAAATTCTTCTACACCTGGAAGCTTAGTTAAATCAACATCCCAGTGAGATTCTAGGCTTAATACATGATTAACAATCTTGTTAACAGCCTCCTTAGAGCCATCAAAGCCAGTCCATAATTCCTTAAACATATCTAGTGCCCATTGATCATCTGCTAAAGCGATGTCCTCTTCACCACGCTTACCTCTATAGAATACGATTAATGAAGCTAAGCCAAATAATGCATGCTTAGGAAGGTTATTTAAATCATTAATATTTTGTAATACTGTTGGTAAAATTCTTGTCTTATACTTTGTAACTGAGTTTAAAGCTATAGACATTAATAGATGATGAACAAATGGATTTTCATAGCGTTCTAATACACTATTACCAAATGAAACCATTTGATCCTTAGGAATATTAATTGTAGGAACAACCTCATCAAAGATAAACTCTCTAACGAATGTGCCTAATTGAGGATCCTCGATAGTTTGTCTAACTGCATCAATTCCTGCTAAGTATGATACTGGTACTAAGCAAGTATGTGAACCATTAAGAATCTTAACCTTTCTTTCCTTATAAGGCTTAATTGAATCAACAAATAATACATTTAAGCCTGCTTCCTTAGTAGGTAGCTTCTTTTCTAATTCTCTAACATGCTCGCCATCAATACACCATAGGTGGAAAATTTCACCTACAACCATATTTTGGTCAACATAGCCTAATTCCTCCCATAATTGAGAAGCTTCATTTCTAGGATAACCAGGAACGATTCTATCTACTAATGTATTGTAATATCTATTTGCATTTTCTAACCAAGCAACAAATTTTTCATCCATACCTAAATGGTTAGCTAGCTTAACTAAAATTTCCTTTAAAGTATCACCATTGTGATCAATTAATTCACATGGGATAATTTCTAAACCCTTAGAAGCATCACCATTAAAAAAATCATATCTTGCCTTTAAGAATGCTAATAGCTTTCCTGGGAAGCTGTTTGGACACTTAGTTAAATCTGTATCATTTTCATCAAATGCGATACCAGCCTCTGTTGTGTTAGAAATAATATATTCTAAATCTGTAGACTTAGCATATTCTAGGTACTTATCATATGCTTCAAATGGATTAATGAAATCCTCTAAGCAATCTATAACTTGATGTTGCTTTACTACCTCTCCATTGTTCTTTCCTTGTAAATATAATGTGTAAAGACCATCAGCATCAGCTAATTCCTTACATCTACCAAATGGCATTGGTTGTACAACTACAACACCTGCGTTGAAGTTAGCCTTCTTGTTCATTTCGTCAATAATCCAATCAACGAATGCACGTAAGAAGTTACCCTCTCCAAATTGCATAACCTTTACTGGATGTGCAACCTTGTTTACTACTTTACTGCTTATGTTTTCCATTTTTTAACCCTCCATGTTTTCACTTTTTTAAAAAAGTGCATATTTATATATCATAATTCTATCACTTTAAATTGCAATAGTCAATGAATGACAAAGAAAAAAACAGCCTTTTAGGCTGTATTATTTATGATAGGCTTCATTATTGTTAATCTTGCAAGCTCTATATATCTGTTCTAATAAAATTACCTTCATAAGCTGATGTGGAAATGTCATTTTTGAGAAGCACAAATGATAATCCATTTCCTTTAATAATTCATTAGATAAGCCAAGTGAACCACCAATGATGAAAACTATATGAGAATTATTATATGCACAGGTATCTAAAATCTTCTTTGCAAGCTCCTCAGACGAAAGCATCACACCCTTTAAATTTAGGGCAATCTTGTAAGAATTTTGAGGTAAAATTTTTAGTATTTTTTTACCCTCCTTATCCTTAACAATTTCACACTCTTTTTCAGAAGGATTATCTACAATTGGTTCGTCCTTAACTTTTATAAAAGTTAGTTGACAAAATTTAGATAATCTTTTAGAATATTCAGCTGTTGCATCATTTAGGTATTTTTCTTTAATTTCTCCTACACTAATTACTGTTATTTTCATACTTCATATTCCTTTGTTCTATATGGTGATGTTATTACAAATTCTACACCCTCTGGCTCTATTCCATAATCAGCAAAAACCTTTTGTCTTGTAAGCTCAACAATCTGTGTCAAATTACATTCTTGAGAAATATGTGCGTGCATAACAAGCCTTGTTTTATCACTTATCAATTTTGCAAGCAATACCATCGAATCCTCATTAGACATATGCCCATGATCTGATATAATTCTTAGCTTTAAGGAAAGTGGTCTATGAGGATCATTCATAAGTAACGTATGATCATGATTACTTTCTAAAACATAGACCTCTGCATTGGCAATTTTATCAAATAGGTTGTTGTGTACATATCCTGTATCTGTAATATATACTAGCTTCTTGTTATCTTCCTTAAATATATACCCAACAGACTCAGAAGCATCATGGAAGGTTGGGATTGGTTCAACGATATATTCGTCAAATTTAATCACCTCATATTGCATAAAGCTATCTAACCTATTTAATATAATAAGCCTATTAGCCTCTAAAGCCTCCTTATATAGCTCCTTATCCTTAGTTAATAGTAAATCACAATACGTACCATTAGATAAATATACCTTGACATCAGTTCTTTTTAAAATGACAGGTAAGCCCTTAATATGATCAACGTGTGAGTGAGTAATATACAACGCACTAATATCAGCAAATGATATATTAGAAAGCTCTAGATTTGCATCTATTTGCTTCTTGCTAAGCCCCGCATCAATCATTACATACTTATTATTAAGTTTTACTATTCCGCAGTTTCCACAAGAACCACTAGAAAACAATGTTATCTTCACAATATCACTTCCTAATTCCAACAAATTATATCATATTACAACAAAAATATAAATACAATATAGAAAATAAAACATCTCTATCCGAATATCTACAGATAGAGATTAATAAAATCTTCTATAAAGAAGTAAGATTTACATTTAAACTAGCCAAGCTGCTCCAATTATTACTAATAAGATAAATAAAACAAGGATTAAAGCGTAGCCATATTCGTTGCCACCACAGCCACAACCATTAGTTTGAGCCATAGAAAGCACCTCCTTCCTCCTATAATATAGTATGTTATACTATAAACTAGAAATAAGACAAAAGCCTAAGAGTGAAAAAATATGACTATAATATTATAAAATTTGTTGCAATTGAATTCAAATAATGATATCATATTAAATGCTATAGTCTAAAATTAGAAAAGGAGTTTTTTTATTATGCGCAAAAATATGACAAAGACGCCACGAAGATTATTGACCGCTACAATGGGCTTCGTGTTCATGATATCGTTATCCGCTTGTAAAAACAACACTGAAGGCGTAGTGTTAGACAAAAATGCAACATATGCTACTGCTGGTGATATTACT
>JAZNYN010000221.1:0-8966 GCA_045594405.1 Anaeroplasma sp. | reverse complement strand
TACAATATTTATTATATATAATCAATATAAAATGACATTTTTATTGAGAATTATTCTTGATAAGATATTTCTTTTTTATATCCTCAATTTTAGCATCTATCCAAATTTCTAGTATTTCTTCAGGCTGATATCCTCTACATTTAGCTTCAACAATATCATCCATCAAAATTAATATAGTAGGTACAGCCTGAACATCAAATGCCTCTACAAGTGACATAGTATCCTCAGAAACCTCTAAATGATGAAGCTTACAATCATTTCTAGCTCCAACAATTTTATTTAGGATAGGAATTAAACTAATGCAATTAGCGCATGATTCACCAGATACCTCTACAATAGAAAGTCCCTTTAGAACATCCTTGTAATTATTCATATTAATTTTCATTCTTAATCACTCCTAATAATCTTTTAGCATTCTCTACTTCCTCTTTAGAAGGGGTTCTTACTCCTTCTAAAGGATATTGAATACCAAGGTTATCATACTTAACCTTACCCATAGTATGATAAGGTAAAACCTCTATTTTCTCTACTGTCTTTAATGTATCAATAAATTCTTTAAGCTTTATTAGATATTCATCCTTACTAGTTATATCAGGAACAAGAACATGACGAATCCACATAGGCTTATTATTATCTGATAAAAACCTAGCAAAGGCTAAAACATTATCATTTGAAACAGCCGTAAGCTTAAGATGCTCGTCATTTTCAATGTGCTTAATATCAAGTAAAAATAAGTCTGTATATTTTAATAATTCCTTATGCTTATTAACACTTTCTTCATCATTTGGATTAAACATATATCCTGAGGTATCAATAGCAGTATGAATACCCTTTTCTTTAAATTTTTTAAAAAGTTCAATAATAAAATCAATTTGAACAAGTGGCTCTCCACCCGTAACAGTAATACCACCCTTATCACCAAAATATGACTTATATTTTAGTGCATGAGTTACAATTGTATCAGCATCATAATCCTTAGCTCCATTCATTGTCCATGTATCAGGATTATGGCAGTATTTACATCTTAAAGGACAGCCCTTAAAAAATATAACATATCTTATACCTGGTCCATCTACTGTGCCAAAGGATTCAAATGAATGTATTTTACCAATCATCACTTATTCTCCTTAGCTAATTGATCAAAGGCCTCAATACATTTATCCACCTCATCCCAATTTTTAAATGATGCTCCACAGGCAAGAGTATGACCTCCACCACCATATGCTGATGCTACATCAACAATTGGAATCTCTCTTGATCTAAATTCACCTATAATTAAATCTCTTTCGCAATCATATGTGAAATTAAGCCAAATAATGATTTCCTCAATTCCAGACATAACTGATAGCATACCACGTGAAATATTTCCAAATTCAGTAGGGAATTTTTCAAATACCTCTTTAGGATTTTTTAAATATGCTACACCATTTTGTGTTACCTTAAATTGATTTGCAAACCAAGACTTCATTTGCTTATCAGCTAGCTTTTCAACATATATATTCTTGTAGATGTAATCATAGTCAGCACCTAATGAAACTAATAGTGATGATACTCTTAGGGTTTCAGCTAAATTACTACCAAACATAAATCTACCACCATCTGTAACAATAGCCCCATAAAATGCTGTTGCAGCATCCTTAGGAATAGAAAGCTTATGTTCAATAAGCATATTAGCAATTAGCTCAGCAGCAGCAACTCTTGTAGAATCACTTACAAAGTTTTCTGTGATATCACAAGGGTTTTTATGATGATCAATTACAAATACCTCCTTAGCAAGCTTGTATCTATCATCAGATACTAAATTTGCTACTGCAACATCAACAATTATAGCTAAGGCATCATTATAAGCACTATCATCAATAGTGTCCATATCACCAATAAAGCTATACTTTGAGGATAGGTCACCAACTACATAGATAGTCTTTTCTGGAAAGTTATATTTTAGTGTTTTAGAAAGTCCTAATTGAGAGCCTAATGCATCTAAATCTGGACGAGTATGTCTATGAATAATTATTGTATTATATTCTTTTATTTTTTCAAATAATAGATTAATCATATCAATACCTCCATATATTATTTTACTTTTTCTTTTATCCATTTATCTGCCAAATTAATCCAATTTTGAATATAAGGATTAATCTTACCTGGATCACCCTCAGCTGAAGCCTCATCAGCAGTACTTAAGCCATGACCACCAGCAGGATAGCAATGATATTCACAATTGCAATTATTTTTAGCATAAGCTTCTAATAATAAAATAGAATTCATTACAGGTACAGAGCCGTCAGTAAACGTACCCCATAAGAATAAATCTGGAGCATCCTTATGAACCTCTAGCTCTAAGGATAATCTCTTATGAAGCTTTTTATCACCAAATCTATCAAGTAATAAATTTTTAAATGAACCCTCATGCCAATGCTCTTCATTTGCAGTAACAACCGGATAAGCTAGCATAATTAAATCAAAATGACAATTATACTCGTTTTCATGTAAAGCAACCTCTAAAAGATTATGTCCTCCAGCTGAAAAGCCTAAGCCAATAAACTTAGAAACTCTCTTATCCTCTCTAAACTTATTTACCGCATATGAAAAATGATTTTGAGGAATTGGGTATACCTCAGTTGTATCAACACGATAATTAATAGCTACTGTATGATAGCCCATCTTATTAAGGTAGTAAACTACAGGAGCCATTTCTCTAGGTGAGCAATATTGATATCCTCCACCTGGACTAATAAATACTGTAGGTCTTGGTTCATCATCTAAAAAGTAAGTTACATAGTAATTTGAAGTATCCTCAATGTAATACTTTTGACTAACTCCAGCACACAATATTTCAAGTATATCTCTAAACTCAGATAGCTTTTCTTGCTTAGTAGCATCATTTGTAATTTTTTGAATCATATCATAAAGATTCATTTTTTTCTTTTCATAATAATCAATAAAAGCCTCAGGCTTTTTTCTTCTAAGGATAGGACCAAACTTAATATCTAATGAATCATAGTTTGATTTACCCTTAATAGCAACTATAATTTCATAATACTTTTTTGCATCATATATTGCATACTCCTCTATAATAGAAAAGCCAATATCTGATAAATATTGTCTAACAAGCGGTGCATCACTGTTTGGCTCAATAATAAGCTTAACATCTTGTATTTTATCAAGGCCTTTAGATAAAATATTTGTAATTAGAATGCCACCCATGCCTGCTAATATAGCTGTATCAAATTCCTCATTAACATTAGAAAAACCATCTGATAAAATAGTTTTAATTTTATCCTGAAGGCTATTATTACATATGTTTTTTGAGGCTTGCTCTAAAGGACCCTTTGATATATCACATGCAAGTCCCCTTTTAACGCCATGATATTTGATTGCATTTATCATAACATGAGCATGATCACAGCCTATATCACAAACTACCTCACTACCAGCTGATAGTGAGGCAAGTAAGTCTATACGATTCATTAATGCTTAATCATGAAATCCTTAAGCTTTCTACTTCTAGAAGGATGCTTAAGTTTTCTTAAGGCCTTAGCTTCAATTTGACGGATACGCTCACGAGTAACGTTAAATTCCTTACCAACTTCCTCTAATGTTCTTTGACGACCATCTACTAAACCGAAGCGTAATCTTAATACTCTTTCTTCACGCTCAGTTAATGTAGCTAATACTGCATCAAGCTCTTCTCTAAGCTTCATTTTTGCAGTATATTCATATGGGTCAAGTGCTTGAGGGTCAGAAATGAAATCACCTAATGATGAATCCTCTTCTTCACCAACTGGAGATTCAAGAGAAATAGGCTCTTGAGCAATCTTTTGGATTTGTTGAACCTTTTCAACAGAAATTTCCATTCTTTCAGCTACCTCCTCAGGAGATGGCTCACGTGATAATTCTTGAACTAATTGACGTTGTACTCTAACAAGCTTGTTAATAGTTTCAACCATATGAACTGGAATACGAATAGTACGAGCTTGGTCAGCAACAGCTCTAGTAATAGCTTGACGAATCCACCAAGTTGCATATGTAGAGAATTTAAATCCCTTTAAATGGTCAAACTTATCTACAGCCTTAATAAGACCCATGTTACCCTCTTGAATTAAATCTAAGAATTGTAGACCACGGCCTAAATAACGCTTAGCAATTGAAACTACTAATCTAAGATTAGCATTAACTAGCTTATCCTTAGCATCATCAGCCTTTTCAGCTAATACTAATAATTCCTCATATTCCTCAACTGATACAGTGTTTTGGTCATCAGCTTCAATTTGTTCAAGCTTTTCTCTAGCATCACGACCATCAACTACGTCCTTTGCTAAATCAGTTTCTTCATCTAGGTTAAGTAGAGGAATCTTACCAATTTCCTTTAGATACATTCTTACAGGATCGTCTACCTTAACAGATGCAGGTAATTGGTCGAATGTAGAAATATCAACCTCTTCAATATCACTGATATCAATATTATCTTCATTAATAACATCTTCAGGCTCTGATTCAACATTTGGGAAAATATCAATTTCTTCCTTTAGCAACTCCTCCTCAAGCTTATCATAATCATCACTACCCTCTTGGGCATACTTTGTTACATCATCGACATAAACAAATCCTTGATTCTTTTTGCCTAATTCGATTAGTTCCTTAATTGCTGCTTCTAAATTCATTAATTACTTCCTCCTATTTTTAAGTTCTTCTTTTTTCTTTTTATTTAAAAATTTCTCATTAATTAATTTTGCTTGTAGCTCCTGATCCTTAATAGCATTGATGCTTCTATCAAGGTTTGTATTAGATACGTCACAATTCATTGATTTAATCTTATTGATACAAGCCTCTAAATCCTCATCATCATATACAGTAGCCTTATCATTTCTTAGCTTTTCTAAACCAAGTAGATAATGCTTTAAATCCTCTTGAGATAATAGCTTAATAAACTTCTCATAATCAAATTCATCATATGTTTGATAATAATCATTAATAAGCGCAAACCATATATTTTGATTTTCCTTAGAAAAGGCTTGTAGATGATCACTAATCTTTTCATCAATATCTAATGCCTTAGACTTTGAACTTATAGCATATTGAATTAATCGATATTCACACATAGATTTAAGCTGATTAATCTTAACAGGCTTAGTTTCTTGATAAAATGGATCATCATTATAGCTTGTAAAATTATTTGGCTCATCATATGGAATTTCGACATAATTAGTATAATTGCCACTTGTATAATACTTACTGTAGTCCTCCTTGATTGCAGAAATGCTTACATTAAGCCTTTCAGCAAGTCGGTTTAAGAAGTTTTCTACAATAGTTTGGCTTTGAACCTCTGATAGCATTGCAAATACCTCATCCTTAATGTGGTCCTTAACAATAACATCATTAAGATTCTTGTTAATAAATGCTTGTTCAAAGATATATGTATTAGAATCCATTATATGAGATTCAAAATAGCTTCTATAAGCATCACTACCAAACTTTAATACATACTCATCTGGATCCATTCCATCTGGTAGCATAACTAAGCCTACACTAAAACCATTAGCCTTAAATAGCTTTATAGCCTTAAGTGAGGCATTAATACCAGCCTTATCACCATCATAACAAATGATAGCCTGGTTAGTATATCTTTTTAGTATTTTGATTTGCTCTGGTGTAAGTGCAGTACCAAGTGTACAAATAGCTTCCTTTAAGCCACTACGGTATGATGCAATAACATCCATTTGTCCCTCATGAAGAATAACTCTCTTTTTCTTCATGATTTCACCCTTAGCATTGTTTAGGTTAAATAGAGTACTTCCCTTTTTAAAGATAAATGTTTCCTTTGTATTAACATACTTAGGAGAATTAGGATCAGAGCTGTAAAAGATTCTACCACTGAAGGCGATTACGTTACCATTTTCATTTTTAATTGGGAACATAATACGCTTAATGAATAAATCATAATAGCCCTTATCATTTGTACCTACTAGTCCTAAATCCATCATATCAAGCTCTAAATAATTTGAATCCTTCAAAACCTTATATAAAGAATTTGTAGATGAAGGAGCAAGACCAATGTCAAACACTTTTATTGTTTCATCATCAAGTCCTCTTTTATTCAAATATTCTCTTGCTTCTAATCCGCTCTTAGTATTTTCAAAATTTTTAATGTAAAATTCCGAAGATGTTTGCATCATTTGATAGAATTTTGCATAATTATTTGTTTTCTTATCCTCTTTTACTCCAGAGATTTGAATACCATTTCTTTTTGCTAATTTAGCTAATGCTGTTGGAAAATCAATATGCTCAATATCCTGAAGGAATTTAATTGGACTTCCTCCACCACCACAGCCAAAGCAATGAGCTAATCTTTTTTCTGGAGAAACAACAAATGAAGGAGTGTCCTCATTATGGAATGGACATAAACCCTTATAGTTTTTGCCCGTTTTCTCCAGCTTAACATATTCAGATACTAAAGCAACTATATCGGTTGCCTCTATAACACTGTCAATTTCATGCTGGCTAGCCATAACTAACACTCCTTTCTTTTATAGTTTATTTAAAATTTTAAAGTATTTTCAATGAATGCTTGTACCTCTTCAATCTTAAGAGTTACTTGATCCATTGTATCTCTGTTTCTTAATGTAACAGTACCTTCATTTAATGTATTGTCATCAACACATAAGCAATATGGAGTACCAATTGCATCCTGACGTCTATATCTCTTACCTATATTAGCAGTTTCATCATATACAACACTGAAATGCTCAGAAAGCATATCATAAATTTCAGTAGCCTTTTCAGCATGGTTCTTCTTCATTAAAGGTAGAACCGCAAGCTTATATGGTGCTAAAACTGGATGTAATCTTAATACATTTCTAGTATCACCATTTGCTAAAGCCTCTTCATCATATGCAGAGAATAAAACTGATAATAGCATACGTTCAACACCTACTGATGGTTCAACAACGTATGGTAAATACTTAGTATTAGTTTCAGGATCTAAATATTCCATGTTTGCCTTTGCATGATTTTGATGAGCTGTAAGGTCATAGTCAGTACGTGAAGCTATACCCCATAATTCACCAAAGCCCCAAGGGAATTCAAATTCAATATCTGTAGTAGCGTTTGAATAGAATGATAATTCCTCTTGCTCATGATCTCTAAATCTTAGCTTATCTTGATCAACACCAATAGATTTTAAGAAATCCATACAGAAGCCTCTCCAGTATGTAAACCATTCTAATTCTGTTCCTGGCTTACAGAAGAATTCTAATTCCATTTGTTCAAATTCTCTAGTACGGAAAATGAAGTTACCTGGAGTAATTTCATTTCTAAAGCTCTTACCAATTTGACCAATACCAAATGGCACCTTCTTTCTAGTTGTTCTTTGTACGTTCTTAAAGTTTACGAAAATACCTTGTGCAGTTTCAGGTCTTAGGTATACCTCATTCTTGCTTTCCTCAATAACACCTTGATGAGTTTTAAACATAAGGTTAAATTGACGAATATCAGTATAATCTAATGCACCACATGTAGGACATACAACATTGTTATCCTTAAGGTATGCTAATAGTCCTTCATTTGACATTCCATCACCAGTAATTTCACCGTGTGAATGATCCTCAATTAGCTTGTCTGCTCTATAACGAGCATGGCACTTCTTACAATCTACTAATGGATCACTAAAAGACCCGATATGTCCAGATGCAACCCAAACCTCCTTGTTCATAAGGATAGCTGAATCTAAACCAACATTATATTTATTTTGCTTAACGAACTTCTTCCACCAAGCTTGCTTAATATTATTTTTTAATTCAACACCTAATGGTCCGTAATCCCATGAATTAGCTAAACCACCATAAATTTCTGAGCCTTGAAAGACAAAGCCTTGTTCCTTTAAATATGCAACTAACTGCTCTAAATTGATTTTTTGCATAATAATCCCTCCAACAAATAAAAGTCCAAAATACATTATAACAATTAATTTGTTATAAGTCAAAGGAATTTAGTCATTATTTAACAATTTTATTATTTTAATAATAATGTGTGTAGCAATTCTGCATATATTATAATGGTGATATAATGTCAAATCTTTTTAATTTTATAAAGGAAAACATAAAAACAATTGGAATATCTATTCTAATTTGGCAATTTTTACTTACAATATTTTGCTTTACTACAGCTAATTTAGTTATCTTATCTGCACTTATTGTTGTATTTGCAGCTATAGCCCTTTTTGTTAGCTATAAGGATGATATAACTGGTTTTTTCAAAAAATAAGAGAGTCTTAGACTCTCATTTTATTATTTTATTAAATTTTTTATAGAATAAATCTATTTTTTTACAAATGTTTATATACAAATCCATGGATTGTGATGAGCCTAAAATATCTAGATTTAAATTTAAAACATACACGTATAAAACCATAAAGCAAAAATACTTTTTATCGAACTCACTTATCCTATCAATTTCAATGTAAAAATCATCAATGAATTCTACATGATCATATGCTAAATAATACCTAGCATATAACATCGATATCGGTGCATAATAATAGTTCAAATTTGGCTCTATTAAGCCATTTTCAACCTCTATTAGGCTTTTAAATCTGAAGACTAGACCGTAATCAACTGATATCTCTTTTTCTATAAATTTAAGTATATCAGTTTGTAGGTCATATAGTATAACCTTAGCATCTAAAATGGCATGATATTTAGATAGAAAAATCCAAGTAAAATCATTCTTTATTGGAGCCATTTCAAGCTCTCTAATTCTCATTTCAATATAGTTAAATTTATTGTCTAAAAGCTTATACATATTTGATAAGCTTCTAAACTGTTCCTTCTTTAATATATGCTTAAATTTATATTCATCAAATATAAGCTTACTTACCCTTAATGACTCTAATTGATTAGATTTAAAGTCTGATTTATTGATAGTATTTTTAAATAATAGATAATATTTATTATTATCTTTATAACCAT
>JAZNYN010000220.1:0-13768 GCA_045594405.1 Anaeroplasma sp. | reverse complement strand
AAACGTATATACGATATTAGATTATAACGTATATGCGATATCGTATTTACTATAACAATTTATAACGTATATACGAATGTGGATAAATTGTTAATAAAATTAAAATCAATCTGCAGATTAATATAGATTTTGTAATACAAAACAACTATACTATTGTATTGAAAGGAAGGTGATGAATATGAAATATACAAAAGACAAATCACACATTATCCAGGTTAGGCTATCGGAAGAACAAGTACATAAGATTGATGAACTTGCTGAACTTGAAAAAAGAACAAGATCAGAAATATTGCGTACATTCATTATCGGGGGGTTGAGTGATGGCCAAACAGAAAAAATCGCAATATAGGCTGCAACTTGAAAATGAAGTAAAGCCTATGCTGCAAGAAGCCAATATGAAGCTTTTGAATTTAGAAACACTATCTAAAAAAGAGGGTTTTGAAGGTGTAAAAGATTTTGCATATTACAATGCAATGCGTGATATTAGAGCTTTAAGGGGAGAAGAATATAAACGTTTTAATATGCCTAAAAATACACATCAATTAGAGAAAACTAAAAGATCACTTGAAAAGTTTTTAGGGGCTACATCTTCAACTAAGGCTGGTATTGTGGATATATATGAAAGAAACGCTGCCAGCCTTAATGATAAATTTGGATCTAATTATACCTGGCAGCAAATGGGGCAATTTTTAAAGGCTGCTGGTTTTGAGGATCTAAAGAAAGAATATGATAGTGAAACTGCTATCATAATGCTAAAAGCATTATTTGAAAATCAAAATCTAAGTAAAGAACAATTTGAAGAAAAATTATCAAACCATCAAATTAAAGGACTAGATGAAGTCGATTCTGATACATTATCAGATTTTGTCAATACAGATTTGGAGTGGGATGAATTATTTCCAGTGGAGAGTGATTAAGATTGAAGGACACAATTAAATTAGAAGAATTTAATAGAGCCAGCTATCTTAAAGACAACTGGCACTACAAAAGGTTTTTTTATAAAGATTTCAACTACAAAATACTACAAAATGCAATAGTTCGCAAGTATAACTCCTGGGGTAATGAAACTTACAATGATCTAACAATGATGATTGATACAGAAACATCAAAAAAACGTGAAGATCAGTATGAAGAAGTAGAACATATAGATAGATTATCAGGCAAAAAGTACATTGAAAAAGTTTATAAACCATTTGATAACCATGTAGTGATATGGACATTATCAATTAGGCTATTTGACATTGATATAGCTACCTTATACGGACGTAAACCAAGTGAGCTGATAGAATGTATAAAGATGATATTAAATGTCTTAAAAGGCAAATTTACTATCTTTTATATACATAATTTAACATATGATTATACATTTCTTAGAAAGTTCTTCTTTAGGGAGTTTGGTTATCCAGTCGAACAATTAAACGTCAAAAGTCACTATCCTATTCAAATTAAATTTGAAAATGGTTTAATTTTAAAAGATTCCTTAATATTGGCCCAGCGTGCCCTTGAAAAATGGGCTAAAGATTTAGGTGTTGAAGCTCAAAAACAAGTAGGTAGCTGGGATTATAACAAAATAAGAAACCAGGATAGTGATATATCTGATCAGGAACTAACTTATGCAGAATTTGATTCATTATCAGGCACACAATGTATAGATGCACTAAAAAAGCAGCTACATAAAAAACTTGGAAATATGCCATATACTGCAACTGGTATTTTAAGAGACGAACTAAAAAAACTAGCTTCAGAAAATAAGGCAAAAGTACTATTTAATAAGATTGTACCCACTTTTGAAGAATATCTATTCATGGTTTCGATGTTTCATGGTGGTTTTGTGCATGGAAATAAAGAGTACTTAGAAAGTAATTTACTAAAGGATGTCCAGGGGTATGATTTTGCAAGCTCTTATATATTTTGCCTACTTTGCTGCAAGTATCCAATTACTAAATTTAAGCCACTAAATAAGCAAATAGATGGTGATTATATTATTCGCAATAGTGAAAATCATGCTTTTATGTTTACTGCACGTTTTGCGGATATAAAGCTTAAAGATCCTAACTACCCAATGCCAGTTTTACAGTTTAGTAAATGTAAGACTGTTAATGATGTAACTGATAATGGACGTATTATAGCAGCACAATTTTTAGAGTTAAATACTAATGAAATCGACTATAAACTTATTGATAAATATTACACCTGGGATAAAGAACACTCAGTTATTTTTAATGTAAAAACTGCAAAAAAAGATTATCTTCCTGACTGGTTTAGAAATCATTTATACAAGCTCTTTACAGATAAAACTAATTTAAAGGGTGTAGATAAAATCAGGTATCAGATCCAAAAAGGTAAATTAAATGCTGGATATGGCCTTTCAGTACAAAGACAAGATAAATTAATGTTTATTGAAATCTTTGAGGATGAAATAGTTGAAAAAAATGGTGTTGAAATAGAATATCATGACGGAATGTATAAACTTGATGAATCATTTCCACCTGAAGAAGTATATCTAAAGAACATTAAAAAACGTTCTGTATTTCTTCCATACCAGTGGGGTGTATGGACTACAAGTTATGCCTTAGAACATTTATTTGAATTAGGCAGCTGCTGCAAGCTATGGTTATATTCTGATACAGATTCTGTATATGGTATTGGATGGAATAAGAAGCTTGTAAAGAAGCTTAATTATAAGTATCGAAAAATGAATGAAAAAGCTGGATTTAAGGCCGTACACTTTAAAGATAAAGATTATTGGCTAGGTGTAGCTGAAACTAGCTTAGAGGACAAATATAGTGAATTTAAGTATATGGGTGCAAAACGCTATTGTGGCAGATGTAAAGAAGATGGCAAGCTTCATATAACAGTTGCTGGTGTACCAAAATCTGCAGCAGATTGTTTAAGTGATAACATCATAAACTTTAAAAAGGGTTTTGTATTTGAAGGTAAAAAAACTGGGAAGAAAACGCATAATTATATGTTCGTTGATGATATTTACATTGATGAATTTGGAAATGAAACGGCAGATAGTGTAGATCTATCACCTTGTGATTACAACCTTGATGTTGTTGAATACCATTCACTTGAAGAATATCTTGGAACACCTGATTATGTAACAATTCCATATTATAGCGATGAAGGGTGGGTATCAGTTGGATAAACTAAAGATTGACTATGAGGATTATTATTTTAGTGTTGTGCCGTTTGTTGAAGCTGCTAAAGCTTTAGGTTGCTGGGTGGTGCTTATTGTAGGTGCTAGAAATAGGGGTAAAACCTACTCAATGCTAAAATACGCTTATGAACGTGATGAACAGATCATATTTTTAAAACGTCAGGTAGGTGATATTAAACTTTTATGTCTAAACGCTAAAAATAAGATGAAAAAAAGAAAATCTGATGAAGAAGATGATGATCTTGAAGATTTTGATGAAGATGATGATTTTTCACCTTATGCAGATCTTAATGAAGATATAGGTTGTAATGTGCAGCCTAAAATGCTGGATAGTGAACAAGGTATTGCAACCTTCTATGATAGAGATAGTAACTGGAAGGCTATTAAAAAAGTAGGTGTAGCACTGGCAGTTAAATCAATTGCTAAATATAAGGGATTTGGCGGTATGCGAAAATGTAAATATTTAGTATTTGATGAATTTATACCAGCACCCTGGGAGAGAGGTATCACTAAATTAGAGGGTGAATCTGTTACTGATCTATATTCAACTATAAGCCGTGATAGAGAACAAAGGGGGCAAGAACCTCTTTTAATGGTATGCCTGGCCAATGCTAATGAACTATCTAATCAAATGTTTAATACGCTTGAAATTACTGATGATGTTGTTGACATGATCAATAATCATGAGGAAATCAGGCAAATAGGCCGTAAACTTGTAGTGCTTGTTGATGATAGCAAATTAAAGGTTGCTGAAGATGAAAAGAAAACCCTTATATACCAGGATATGAAAGATACTATGTGGGGTCGTGTATCATTTTCAAATGAATTTGCTAGAAATGATATAAGCTGCATAGGCAATACCAGTATTAAAAAAATGAGATGTCGCTGCCTGATCATATATAAAAATGAATCCTGGTATGTATATGAAAAGGAAAATTTAATTTATATATGCACATCAAGATCTAACAAAGTACCAGTTGAATATGATTTAAATTTTGAATCCACCAGGAAGCCTTTTTACCTGAAGGAATGTGTTAGCTACATAAATGCATATCATAAAGGAAATATATTGTTCTCTAAGTTTAGAATGTATGATGTTATTATCCACTTTAAAAAATTTTTTGATATATAGTTGACATGGGATAACATGGTGTGATAACATATAATCAAGTTATGAGATAACACAATATTAAAGGAGTAGTGAACAATATGAAAGTTAAAGATTTATGTGGTATTTTATCAAATTTTACTAATGTAAAAATTGTAGTAAATGGTGATGAAGATGTATTTAAAGGTTATTTTTATCAAGTGCCAGTTAAATATGCTGAATGTGAAATCGAGAGTTTAATACCAATTAAACATCCTGACAATGAAAAACTAGGTATGGCAGCTATTTTAATAGGTGAGTAATTATGAAATATATTTATGAATATGATCCAATATTTAAGAAAAAAGTTGTTGTAGCTGATGGTGAATGTCTTGTATGCAAACATTGTACAGATATGTTCTATGATGATACAAATGGCCCTTATATGGTGTATTGTGAATATACTTTCACAAATGAAGATGGAGATATAGAAGATTTATCTGATAAAAAAATATATGGTGAACCATGTGAAAAATATGAATATGATGGAGTTCAAAGGGAGATTTTAGAAAATGATACAACTAAATGAAAATCAATATGTTTACAAAAAGAATAGATGGTACTATTTAGATGAATATGATTCTAACCAGGAAGTGCACACAAAAACAATCAAAAAGGAAGAATATGATAGAGCTATCAGATTAAAGCGTTTTATTGCTAATGAAGATATGACAGTAGGGGATAGAATTATTCAGATCATGCATGATAAAGGAATAAAGCAGATTGAAATGAGTGAACGTACTGGAATTGCTCAAAGCTGCATAGCAGACTGGAAACATAAAAGCACATCCCCAGCTGCTAATAAAATAATGTCAATATGTGAAGTACTTGAATGTACACCTGAAGAACTGTTGAAGGGGGTTAAGTAATGAAACGTGAAGAAGTAAAAAAACAAATGGATGAAATGCTTCTACAAATTATGAAATATCTTAAAGCTGCTGGAATGGATGATAGAGAGTTTTATGAACTAACAAGTGAAGCAGCTTGTACCTTAATAACTTCAACAATTGATATTGAACAAGATACATTTGAATGTCTAAATCAGTATATGGACAAAATCCAGGATGTTATTCAAGTCGGTTGTGGTGGAATAATTAGAGCTAAAGAAAAAGGAGATTATGAATTTTTATGATATTAGCACAAATGTTTAAAGTTTTGCCAGCTGGCGAAACATTTAAAATAATGGATATGAATAAACCAGTATTAAATGGTTTTGTATCAACGACTGAAAAAATACCAGTATTTGGTGATGCACATGAGGATTTAAAGTATATGCAAGTTTATAGTGCTTTTCATGTTGAATTGATTGATAAGGTTGATGATGTATGGGTGATAAATGTACGCTAGTGGAAGCTAAAATTAAGGCTTTAATAGATGAAGCAAAGAAAAAAGGTTTTGATGAATTTGAAGTGAAGCCTACAACCTGGATGCATGAACCTTGGTTTAGGCTTCACTGGAAGTTCAAAAATGTAAAAGGTTATTTTGATGTATCGCAAGCTACATTTAAAGTTTGTGAGAATCGGATTATTTTAAAAGAGATTTCAAGGGATTTAAGATTATGAAAAAGATTGATATTATTACAATTATTTATTGTGGGCTAATGATTGCAGCTTGTGCTGCTAAAGCATATCTATATTAAGGAGTTTATATTATGCCTAAAGATTATCATAAGGGATTTAAGCTGCAAGTTTATATTCCTGAAGAATTAAATAGTAAAATTGATGCATGTGTTGAAGCATTAAATGTTGAAGCAACAAATTCAGATTATTTTATTGAAAAAGAAACAAAAAGTAGCTTCATACGAAAATCACTTGATTATATATGTGATAAATATTTAAATGGATAAACACACAAAATAAAATGTGTTTATGATAAAAAACTGCAAAGAAAGGAGATAAATTTATGTTTGCAGAATTAAACGGTGGTGGAATTGACTGGGGAGTAGATACTAAAGATCTACCATACAAAAAGATCCAGGAGCTAGACCAAAAAGGAAAGTATGTTGTTAAAGGCTGCTTCATCAACAAAAATAAGTCAGAAAAGGAGCTTAAAGAGTTCGGGGCTTCAGTAGTACTTATTTTGGATGGTGTGCTTTTATCAGTGCCTAATCATTATGAAAATTCAGTACAATCTATTTTAGATGATCCTGATAAGGTAGCTGCAGTAAAGGCTGGCAAGTGTGCAATCGGAGATTTCTATACATATGAATCTCACGGCAAAACTTGCTATGCATTCAAATGGATTGATAACGAGTAATAAGCAATTAAATGTCTCTAACGCAAAAAGTTCATAATGTTTATGTTATAATGAAAGTGTAACAAATCTATCTCCAAAATATGTAGAAATGTTACCACCACTCCATGAGCTGCTAGATTATTCTAGCAGCTTATTTTTGAATTAAAAGGGGGTTAATTATGGAGCTTACACTACTTAATTTTTCAAAACGCATTAATTCTACCAAAAAACCAACTGCTGAACAATTGCAAGCTGGTAAAGTATTTAATAATTTGACGTTAAAGCAGTTAACAAATATAGATAATCCTAATCTATTACTAGCTGGGGCTAAAGAGAATGATTATAAATATAACTATGCTTATGTTAAAGAATGGGATAGATACTATCACATTAAAACCAGTGATCTAAGACATGAAGATATATATACTGCCAGGTTAGAGCTTGATGATCTAGCTACATTTAAGGATGATATTTTAAATACATCTGCCTATATTGTATATGCTTCAACTGGTTTTAATAGGTGGATAAGGGATGATAGAGTACCACTTATCATTAAAGATAGTGAAATTTTAACCTCATATTCTAACCCAACTGTTGGTGGAGCTTCCCTTTTTGATGCATCAAGTAATGAAACTGTAATATTATCATGTCAATCAAAAGGATCATATCCAGGTGGTGGTGGACTCACTCACTGGATCATGTCTGAATCTGATATATCAAGAATTACTGGTTGTGTATATGATGCTCAAACTATATGGGATTCATTACAAAAACAGTTTGGTGATGCAATGGGAGCTATTGTATCAGTTATTAGACTTCCAATAAATGCTAACGCTATTACTTCAGAAGGTCCTTATCTTTTCTATTTAAGTGATTATCAGCCAGTAGATGATCAGGGTAATCCATATTCATTTAAAATTGTATCTAACTCACACGTATCTGCTTCAGGTGATTTATCACTTCCACTATCATATACGGATTTTAGATTTACTGAACCATATACTCAATGTAAAATATCACTTCCATTTATAGGTGTAACAGATATATCAATATCAGATTTTGCGCCAACTGGACAAGTGAACTATAAGATTGATTTAGATGTGCTTACTGGAAGTATTATATACACACTTTTCAATACTGGACTTGCAAGGCCAGTTGCATCATTTTCAGGCCAATGTGGAAACAATATTCCAATTGTTTCAAGTCAGATACAAAACGCTGCATCAATTGTTTCAGGTTTTGTAGGTGGCGCTGCATCACTTGGAATGTCACTACTTACTGGAAATCCTATTCCAGCAGTTGTTGGTGGTATTGGATCAATTGCAAATGCTTTTTATGCATCTAATCAAAAAACTAATTCTGTTATTGGATCATACTCAGGTGGTAGATCAGAATTTGCTAATACGGCAGTAAGGCTTATATCTCAAAAATTTCAAACTGCTAATGAACCATCTAATTTGACTGATTTTGAAGGAAGGCCAGTGTGTAAAGTTGATGCACTTACTAACTATACTGGATTTGTTAAAACACAAGGATTTAGTATAGATATAGCTGCAAATTCAGACGTTATTAAATCAATCAATTCAAAATTAGATGCTGGAATATATATTGAGTAGTTAACAGATACTTCACAATTTTTACAATACGACTTTTATTTGTTATAATGTAAATGGCAGATGTGCGTGTATCACATAAGGGCAAGCCCTTACACGTTTGGCTGATAACCATTTTAAGCTGCAGATAAACAATCTGCAGCTACTGCCAATTTAATAAATATTAAAGGAGTGGGTAGATTATGAGTAAATCAAAGAAAGTACAAGAAAAAGTAGGTTTAAAGGATATTGTAGCTTTTGCAAAGGCTGGATGGACACCAGGTGATGTTAATGCAATCTTAGATCGTATGGATGAAATTGGTGATATTAATGATCCTGAAGATAATAGTGATCCTGAAGGTGATGATGCAGATGATGATACTACTGATGAAAAAAATACATCTAATGATACTAATGCTTCAGGTGAAGATGAATCTGATGAAGATGAAGAAGATAATGATACAGATGATGTTGATGAAAAAGTTACCAGTAGTCAAAAGAAGGATACTAATAAATCTACTTTACTTGAAAGTGAAAATACTAGGTTAAAGAAGGAACTAGCAAAACTTCAAGCTAAAAATAGATCAAAGGACATTTCAGGTGATAAAGATAAAGTATCACCTGAACAGTCATTGATAGATACTTTTCAATCACTATATGATTAAAGGGGGTAAATTATGGCAAGACGATTAAATGCTACAGATGCATACTTAATCATGAAAAATCTTGTTAAGCAAGCAACTGGTGAAACAGTAGAATTGCAGACTAATGATCTATCTGCATATATTGCAGCTGGTGAAAAAGTTATGGCTACTGGTTTTGAAAATACCCTTGAAGCTCTATCTATTGTATTGGGTCGTACAATTATTGCAGTACGTCCATATAAGGCAAGGGCTACAATTATTCGCCAGGATAATCTTGATCTTTACAAGACTCGTATGCGTAAGATTTCTTATTATTCAGATGATCCTCTCCCAGCTGGATCTTGGAATACTGATCTATTTCCTAAGAATTTAGGTAGAGGTAGATCTAATGGCCAGGGTGAACAGGAATCAGGTGAGTACAAAGCTACTAAATCACAATGGGAGCAGCATCCAGTTATTCCAGTTGAGATGAACTTTTCGGGTTTTTCAACATGGGATGAAGCAATCACCATTTATAAGAAGCAGCTTAGGATTGCAATGCGAGATCCTCAGGAAATGGCTAACTACTTAAATGGTCAGATGGTTTCTAAAAACAATGATGTCGAGCTTGAAAAAGAAGCTTTTGACACATTAAACTTCACTGGCTATATGATGGCACTTTTTGCTGCTAATAAAGTACTTGATAATGGTATGGCGGTAAATCTTACTGCAGAATTTAACAATTATTATGGTACTACATATACTAGCCAGCAGCTAAGAACTACATATCTTAAAGAATTTACTGGCTTTTATGTAGCTTTTGTTAAGACAATGGTAGAAGATTTTGCAAGACTTACTGCAAAACGTCACTGGCTAATTCCAAAGCAGTTTGACGATGGCACTGTACATGGTGTTCTTCGTTCAACTCCTAAAAATCGCATCAAGATGGCTATGTATGATCCATTTTGGAAAAAGGTTGAAGCTACAGTATTTCCTGAAGTATTCAATGATCAGTATTTAACATACGATAATTTTGAGAGTTTTACATACTGGCAGACAGATGCACCAGGACTTCAGGCTAAGTTATCAGGATATACTGCACTTCCTGATATTACTGGTACACATTCAGGTGAACAGTATAAGTCTGATAAAGTTGATATTGATTATGTTTTAGGTGTTATCTTTGATGAGGATGCTTGTGTTACTAATCATGCACTTGATGATGCTGATGCAACTCCTATGGAAGCTAGAAAAAAATACTACAATCTGTGGTGGAATTTTGTCAAAAATGCAACAGTTGATATAAGTGAGCAAGGTGTGCTTCTTTATATGGCTGACAATGCAAATGGTCAAAAGGCTACAATGGTAGATCCAGCAATCTTAGATGGCAGCGTGACATTCCAGTAAATGTCACTATTCTCCTACATACGGCTGCTATATCCGCCAATATAGCAGCCATTTTTAAAAGAGGGGTAAAGTTATGTATAGTCCACTTAATAATGCACAAATCAATCTATACCAGGGTACTTTTACACCTTCAGAACAGTTTAGCGATTCTATGGCTTTTCAGTTTTGGATGAGGGCCTTGTATCAACGTGCTTTGAGTGTGTTTGATTTTGTTAATTTGCCAGCAGATTTTAGTGAGCAAGAAATAAATCTTCTTTACTATTTGTTGTACATTCCAGGATTTAGTGGAGCTTTTAAAACAACTGAATATGGCACTATTATTAACCCTATAACATTTAAGGGTTATAATGTATTTTTTGCGCCTGATGCATTTTTAGTGAATAATCCAGTACTTGATATTACTGGTAAAAAAGAGTTTAAAATATACCATTTAGGTGATAAGAAACGTTTAGGAAATGAATTTAATCCTGAAGAATATGGTGTAGTACTTAAATTATCACCTGATTATCAGGGTATTTATGATATATTAGTGTACTATGCTGAAAAGCTTGCTAATATGTCAGCTGGCCTTGATATGAATATTGAAAATTCAAAATTTGCTTATGTACTGGGATCTAATACAAAATCAGGTAAAACATTTTTAAAAAAGCTTATTGATAAAATTCACTCAGGTGTATCTGCAATCGTTTATGATAGCCAAATTACACCATCATCTGAAATAGATACTTTTGAATTTTTCAATCGTGACAACCTTAAAAGCTCTTATATGGTTACTGAATTTAACCAGGACATTCAAACTATTGTAAATCAGTTTGATGCTGAAGTGGGGATTGTAAATGTACCATATGAAAAAAAAGAGCGTATGACTGAATTTGAGAGTAAATCAAAGCAATCAGATGGTATTGCCAGGGCTACATTGTGGCGTGATACTATGCAGCACTCATGGGATGAATACAATGAGCTTTATAATGAAAATGTACAAGTAGTTTACAACTATGATTATATGATAAACCTTGATGATGATTCTGAAGAAGGGGGTGAAGTAGATGAGTAGTGCAACTCAAACTTTACTTGGTCTTTATCAAATCGGAAAAGCAAGGGATAAAAATTTTTTTGATAAGCTAACATTCCCTGAAGGGATTGATCATGATTTAGCAGTTACAAATATATTGCATGAAGCTGGTGATTATGAAGTACTTTATAATGATCTTGATTTAATGGCTAATGCTTGCGAATTGTTTTCTGCAAAATGGAGACGTACTTTTGAAAAGTGGCTTGCAGTCATGAATATTGACTATGAACCACTTGAAAACTACAACCGCTTAGAGCATTGGAGTGATTCTGAATCTACATCAGAATCTACATCAACATCTACAAGTGATGCAACCAGTAATAGTGCTACAACTGATAATGATATATCAGCTTTTAATGCTGATACACTGCAAAATGATACATCTGCAGCAACTACTGCTGAAACTGCTGGTCATGCTCTAAACCAGTCAAAACATGATAGACTTAACTATTTTGATCATGAAGGTAGAGTACATGGAAATATCGGTGTTACTACTACACAGGCTATGTACTTAGAGGAATGGGAGCTATCAAAACTCAATCTATATCATGAGATATATGTACTATTTGCAAGGGAGTTATTAATACCATTTAGTTATTAAAGGGGGTAAGTTATGGGTATTAGAGATATGTTTGATCATAAGTATCCAATAACTAATCTGCATGAAATTGATTTAACTTTTTTACATGATGAAATCAATAAAATGATTGACATCCTGGAAGAATGGGAGACTGTCATTGATGAATTAAAAGAAGCTGCTGAAAAGTATGAAGAATTTGCAGAACGTTTAAATGTGGCTGAAGCTGAAATATCAAGCTTAAAGAATACAGTAATAACACTTCAGGGTGAAATTGATGCAATTGAAGGTACTTATGGTAAAGATATTGCAGATCTAAAAACTGCTATGTCTATCTTAGAATCTAAAATGACTATTTTAGAAACTAAGATTGCAGCCGTTTACAATTACATTGATAATTCTATTAATGTACTTGCAAAGCAGATGTACAAGCAAGATTTAATCATCATGAATAAATTAAATCAAGCTAAAGCAGATTTACAAAGACAGATTGATGATTTATATACTATTGTGGCAAGCATACGCACCGATTTAGCTAATCATTGGCATTGGGGTAAAGTATTTAGCCCTGATGAAAATAACAAGCTTATATACCAGGATTTAGCGGATGGATGCCCTACTGCAGAAGAATATGCAAGATTAAATTTAACTGCTGATGAATATGATGTATTTAATTTAACTGCATATGAATATGCAAGAACTGGCTTTAAAATGCTGCATCTTGATTTTGTGTTTAGCCCTATTTATGGGTTTAAGCAGTCAACTAGTAATGTGTTAACCTCTATTCTAAACTGGATAAAAGGTACATTATCAGCTGATGGATACCAGGCCCTTAATTTAACTGCAGATGAATATACTGCACTTAATTTAAGTGCTGCAGATTATTATTCTTATAATGGATAAGGAGGGTTTTTATTATGAGTTATGCAAACGGCACACCTTTTTTAAATTTAGCTCAGACAGTTGGAACTGATCATAGAGATTGGTTTGATGAAAATGAAGCTAAACTTGATCTTGATACAAAGATGAAAACATTGTGGGATGAAAGAACTTCAACAACTGCAATACTTGCAGCTCTCCAGGAAAGTGTAGCTACACTTGATACAGATGTTACATCTTTATCAGGTATTGTATCAGGTCATACAACAACAATTGCAACTATTAATGAATCTCTTGTACTCATTAATACTGCACTTAATGCACTTAACACTCAGGTTGTTGGTAAGTTTGATTCTGTTGGTATTGCAGATCCATATGATGCAGCACATGGCATTTATGCAATCGATGATGTTGTAACCTATAATGGGCAGCGTTATGTATGTATTACTGCAGTAACTGCAGCTGAACCTTTTGATGTGTCAAAATGGAGAGCTGAAGATGTGCAGACAGTTATTGATGAAATAAATGTAAACCTATCTGAAAAAGCTAGCACTGATTATGTTGATGAAAAAGTTGCTAATATATTAGGTTTTCCTGATTTTTCTAACGTAATTGAAACTATCACATCAACTTCATCACATACTTTTAATTCAGATGGATGGTTAGTTGGTTATTTCCGTAATACAAGCAGTAATAGCAGTTTAAAAATTAATGATATTACTGTTGCAATGGCTGGTGGAAGTGCTAATAGCTATGAATATAGAGGTGGGGTTCAAATTCCAATTAAAAGTGGTGATGTGCTTACCTGGGCAACTACACCAACCAATGTAGCGTTAACATTAGTTGGAATAAGATAGATTTAAAATTATTAGTTTTAACAGTTTAATAATGTATTAATTAATAACGTATATACATATTGTATATACGTTATTTTTTATCGTATTTACGTTATCGCATATACGTTATAATCTAATATCGTATATACGTTTATTCCACATCTGTCCCAATGTGTCCGTTATGCCTCAGGCGGATGATTGTGGGGGAAATCTAGGCTGGGGCAAGGACGGTACCTC
>JAZNYN010000219.1:0-21997 GCA_045594405.1 Anaeroplasma sp. | reverse complement strand
AATCATACCTCAATAAAAAATAATTTAAATAAATTATATCATAACGAAATAAAATATTAAAGACTTTTTACAAAAACAATAAAAATCCAGATTTCTCTGGATTTTCAATAATAAAATTCAATTAAATTATTTGCCTAAAATAGAACTGATAGATTTTAATATATCAGAATTTATATTTAATGGGTTCTTATAAGCAACACTTTGTACAGGTTGTAATTCGCATGTAATTAATTCTGGCTTTACTCTACTGTTTTCCATAATTACAGTACCATAACGAGTAACACCTGTCATATCCAATACAGTAACAACATCACCGATCTTTAAATCGAATGTATTAGGATGGAATAAGAATGCTTTTCCACTTGCACTAAAAACTAAAGCTACAGCTAATACGCCTTCTTCATCTTCAGAAGCGATAGCAAAGCTAAATTTTGGAGCTTGATTAAGCGCCATATCTCTCATAGCTTCGTATTTTTTTAGTCTTTCTTCTTCTTCACGTTCTCTTAGTAATTCTAATTCTTCGTCTTTTCTTCTCTTTAATGCCATGTTACATTTGCCTCCTAAATGTTATTCCCCTTTAATAAAATTCTAACATTAAAACAAAACATTGTAAATATATAAAAATACTAAAAATTCAATAATAGAGCCATTTTTTTACTTTTTTTTAATAATTATTCCATTATTCGACAAACATCGACAGTTTTTCGTAAAATAATAAAGTTTTTGTCGAATTTAGGCGGATAATATTAATTTAATTTCTTTGTTCTATGAACCATTTTCTTAGCGTATTGGATTTGTGCTACTAAACCTAAAGCAGTAAACACAAACGTTAAAAAGAAGTTAGTTAAGAACTCACTCTTAAACTCTGGGAACACTTCAAAGTAGTGTGCAAATGCTTCTAAGCCAGCAAGAGGTAATGCTTCAGAATAAGCTAAAACGCCAGCAACATATACATATAATCCAAATACTGCAAATAATTGAGTAACTAATGTAGTAACAAAGGCCATAATAATCATAACCTTATTTGGCTTACCACCAAATTTCTTATATAATGTAATACCTAAAATTATAGCTACTACTGCTGTAAGTGCTGTTACAAAGCCTATTAAATATAGTATAAAGAACATTGCAACACCAACAAGAGCACCAATTAAGATACCTAAAAAGCCCTTTAAATAATTATTTGGTGCTTCTGTGAAGTCCTTATTAGCCTCTTCAATAACTGCATTAATGTCAGCTACACATGCAGCGTGCATTGTTACTCTAGCCCAATCTACATTAACTGTTTTAGAATCCTCTAATTCAATTAATTGACCACATAATGGACAATAGCCTTTACCTAAAGCATTAGAATTAGCAAAGATATCAACAATTTGATTAAGGATATCATCTAATTTCTTTAACATTGCATTAACAGTAATATCATTTAATCCAATAGTGATACCATATTGATCAACGTCATACTTAAGATACTTAATCTTCTTTTCTCTTAATGCATTGTAGATTGCAACCTTTTCATCTCTAGTTGCAAATAAATTGAAGTGAGCTTGTAATGGAGCTACATTGTTCATCATTTCAATATGAAAAGTAACTTCATAGCCCCTAAGAGAACCATAAGCATTATTGCCTACAATTTCATAACCTCTTTGTGCAAAAAAATCATTAAATTTCTTATTCATATAAACCCCCGAATATAATATAGACTTTCTTGTTATATTGTAACACATTTGATATATCTTGTAAATAAAAGAAAAAAAGCATCCATTTTGGATGCTTAATATTAATCAATAAATTCAAATTCAAATTCAAAAATTCTTACTGTATCACCATTTTTTACGCCTAGCTTTCTTAGCTCATCATCTAAGCCATAGCCTCTAAGCTGACGAGCAAATCTTGCTACTGATGTATCTGAAGTGAAATCTGTCATAACAAATAGCTTATGAAGCCTTTCTCCTGTGACATTATAAATACCATCATCACCACGCTTAATAGTAAAGAATGGTTCTTCTTCCTCGAAATTATATTCAACAATTTGTTCAATTTCATCATCCTCATATAATGAGAATTGCTCAGTAACATCTAAAGTATCAGCTATTTTATAAAGTAGCTCATCTAGATTTTCTCTTGTTACTGCTGAAATTGGAATAATAGGCTCATTAACTTTCTTTTTGAACCTTTCTAAATTTTCATATGCCTCTGGTTGGTCCATTTTATTTGCAACAATAATCATAGGACGCTTTGATAAATTCATCTTATATTCCTTTAATTCGTTATTGATAATATTAAAATCCTCAATAGGATCTCTACCATCAGTACCCGCCATATCGATAACATGAACTATAACACGACAGCGTTCAATATGACGTAAAAATTGTAAGCCTAAGCCTGCACCTTGATGAGCACCATCAATAATACCTGGAAGGTCTGCCATGACAAAATCACGACCATCATTTAGTCTAACCATACCAAGATTTGGTACTAGTGTAGTAAAATGATATGCTGCTATCTTTGGTCTTGCATTAGATGAAGCTGCAATGATAGTTGATTTACCAACACTTGGGAATCCGACTAAGCCACAATCAGCTAAAACCTTTAGCTCTAATCTTAGCTTGCGTTGCTCGCCTGGTTCACCCTTCTCACAAAAATCAGGACAACGAATTGCACCTGTAGCAAAAGCCATATTTCCACGACCTCCACGGCCACCCTTCGCAATAACAACCTCTTGTCCTTGCTCAGTAATGTCTGCAATCATTTTACCAGTAACATCATCAAATACTGATGTACCAACTGGAACACGAACATAAGTGTCTTCGGCATTTGCACCATAACAGCCCTTTGTACGACCCTTTTCACCTTCATCGCCTTTAATCTTTTTATTATATCTAAAATCTAGTAAGGTAGATAGACCTTCATCACCAACAAAAATGATAGATGCACCTTTACCACCGTTTCCACCAAATGGTCCACCGCGCTCTACTTTTAATTCGCGTCTGTATGCTACAATACCATCTCCACCCTTACCAGCAATAACCTCTAGCTTGGCTTGATCTACGAACATATAAACACCATCCTTTCCTCAAAAAATAAAGGCCCAATATTATTATTGGGCCAAACATTATAAATTATTATTCTGCAACAGGATAAACAGAGATTTGCTTTTTATCGCGACCCTTACGTTCAAACTTTACAGTACCAGATACCTTAGCAAATAGAGTATCATCTCCACCTCTACCTACGTTTGTTCCTGGGAAGAACTTTGTACCTCTTTGACGATATAAAATTGAACCTGCAGTTACATATTCGCCATCGCTAGCCTTAGCACCTAAACGCTTAGCTTCTGAATCACGGCCGTTCTTAGTAGAACCAACACCTTTTTTAGATGCGAATAATTGAATATTTAGCTTTAATAACATGTTAGATAACCTCCTAGTTCTTTAATTTTAAATGTTGAGGGTATTGATAAGATAATTCTTCTAATGTTTCCACTAGATTATCAAATATACCACATACTGTCTCATCGACAATTTTTATTTGTAATCGGAAATATCCATCCTCTGAAACTAAATCTATTATGTTGTAACTAAGATTTAATTTATCAATAAGATTTGCCGATACAATACATGCAGTTGAAATTGCAGCACACACAATATCTTCACCATGCTTAGCATAGTTTGCATGTCCAGAAACTTCAATTACTGCGTCATTTTTAGTCTTAATTACTTTGTATGTTGTCATTACAATTAAGCGTTGATAGCTTCAACAACAAACTTAGTATAAGATTGACGATGACCCATCTTCTTTGCTGAATGCTTCTTAGCACGATACTTGAAAATTGTGATTTTCTTACCTCTACCTTGCTTTTCACACTTAGCAGTTACTGTAGCACCCTTAACATATGGAGTACCAACCTTAGTCTTATCTCCAGCTACTAATAAAACCTTGTCAAATGTATAAGTTTCACCTTCAGCAACTTCAATCTTTTCAACATAGATTGCTTGACCAACTTCTACTTTAACTTGCTTTCCGCCTGTTTCTACAATTGCATACATGTCGTATTACCTCCTCTAATATTTTTAAGACACACTATTAAGGTAAGCTAAACGCTGTTTGAGACCTTTTCTACGTGGTGCATGTTACAACATAGTAATTATATAATAACTATTTTCAATAGTCAACAATAAAAATAGTAATTTTTGCACTTTTTTAAAAATGCTTTATACTTTAGTATAAGTTCTATAATCATTTCGTATTTAATTTATTTGCACGCTCATAACAAGCCTTATAGCATTCCCTAATAGCTTGTTCAAAACCAGCATTGTATAGCTTTTCTAATCCTGCAATTGTAGTACCACCCTTTGAACATACATTTGAAATTAGTATATCTATATTCTCGTCTGATGCTTCTAAAAGCTTTGCAGATGAAATTATTGTATCAACACACAATTTCTTAGTTAATTCTTTATCAATACCATTGTCAATTCCATTTTTAATAAATTCCTTTGCAAATGACATTAAATATGCTGGCATGCTTCCATTTAATGGAAGTGTCTTATTCATTTCATCCTCTTCAATCTCATATACACTACCGATTGATGCTAAAATTTTTAATGCCTTATTATATAAATCATTCTTCTTATTTGAGCAAATTGTTGTTACACCATAATTAATTACTGATGGTGTATTTGGCATTGCTCTAACTATAGTAGCATTAGGAAATTTATTTTCTAAATAATCTATATCAATTCCTGCAGCAATACTGATTATACACTTATCAGTATAATCATACTTATTTGAATCACCTAAAACCGATTCAAACATTTGAGGTTTAATTGCAAGTAAAATTATCCTAGTATTACTAAATAATACAGTAGGATCAGTTGTTACATTAAATCCTTTATTTTTGTATGGTTCACTTGATTCTATAGTTCTAAAGGATAATAGCATATCCTTCTTATAGTATAATCTAGAATTTACAATCCCTCCTAGAATTGCACCTCCCATTTTACCTACACCTAACACACCAAATTTATACATTATTTTCTCACCTGACCATTTCCTTTTATAACGTATTTAAAGGTAGTAATTTCTTTGATTCCCATTGGTCCTCTTGAATGAAGCTTACCAGTAGAAATTCCTATTTCTGCACCAAAGCCAAATTCACCACCATCTGTAAATCTAGTTGATGCATTATGATAAACACATGAACTATCAATCTCCTTAAAGAAAGCATTTACAGCAATTTCATTCTCACTAATTATTGCTTCACTATGCTTGGATGAATATGTATTTATATGCTTAATAGCAGCATTGTAATCATCAACAATTTTAATCGAAACTATATAATCATTATACTCTGTATAATAGTCTTCTTCAATAGCTTCATTAATTGGTATAATACTCGTTGTCAAATTACAGCCTCTCATCTCTATATTTAGCTTCGTAAATTCATCATATAATAATGGTAAAAAAGAGCTGGCTATAGCTTTATCAACTAATATATTTTCAATCGAATTACATACTGAAGGTCTTTGGTATTTTGCATTAATAGCTATATCAAGTGCCATCTTGAAATCAGCAGATTCTTCAATATACAAATGACAATTTCCAGCACCTGTTTCTATATATGGAAGCCTAGCATTATTACATACATAATTTATTAATTTTTTGCTTCCTCTAGGTATTAATAAATCAATATATTCTTTTTTAGTAATAAGCTCATCAGTCACACTTCGATCAGTATTTTCTACAAGCATTATTACATTATCATCTACAATATCACTAATGGCGGACTTCATTATTTCAACTAAAACCTTATTTGTATTAATTGCTTCTTTACCGCCCTTTAAAACGCAGCAATTAGCCGTTTTTAAGCACAATACAGCAATATCTATGGCTACATTAGGTCTTGATTCAAAAATTGCACAAATAACCCCAAAAGGTTCAACAACCTTCTTTATTTGTATACCATTAGGTCGTATAAATTCTTCTATTACATTTCCTATAACATCTTCAAGCTTTATTATATCATCAATACTATTAGCAATTTGTGTTAGTCTTTCTTCTGTTAATGTAAGTCGTTCAATAAATGAAGGCATAAGATTATTTGTCTTTGCAGCTTCAACATCAAGACAATTAGCCTCCAATATTACTTTTATATTTTTAAGAAGATTGTCTTTGATTTTTAGAAGACAATTGTTTCTATCAACATTTGATAGCCTTATAAGCTTTTTATGAGCATTTTTTGTTTTTATTAATAAACCATTCATAATAGCTACTCTCCTTTATGATTTTAACTAAGTTATTTGCATGAATTACCTCTTCTTTACCTTCATATCCAAGCAAACTTGATATATAGTTACTATCATTATTTTTTATAATATCAATTTCCATGGCTGAATAATTTGATATACCCTTAGCAATTATATTGCCATTTTCATCATTAATATCAATAATAGAACCCTTACTAAATACACCATCTACACTAATTATTCCTTTAGGTAAAATAGAAATTTTCTTATCCTCAAGCATACCAACAACTCCAGCATCAATAGTAATGCTTCCGTATGCTTTTGACTTAAAAATCATCCAGTGCTCACGAGAGCTTATTGCTTTTTTTGACGCTTTAAAAAATGTACCTATTTGTTTACCATTAACAATACAATTTAAATTAGATATGTTAGAAGAATTACAAATTATCATATTACATCCAGAGGTTGTAGCTATAACTGCTGCAGATAGCTTTGAATACATACCACCAGTACCAACACTGGAAGTATTTGTAGACGCCATAGCTAAAACCTTATTATCTATTATTTCTATATTTTGGATAAGCTTTGCATCCTTATATTCTTTTGGATTTTTATCATATAGACCTTCTATATCAGAAAACAGGATTAATAAATCAGCCTTAAGCATTGGAGCGATTAGTGCAGCTAAGGTATCATTATCTCCTACCTTAATTTCTTCTACAGCTAAAGCATCATTTTCATTAATAATAGGAATGACATTATTTTTAATCATTGCTTCTAGAGTATCAGTTAAATGAATCATTCTTTTTCTTATTTCAAAATCATCATGATTTACTAATATTTGACCAGTCTTTAGTCCATATCCTAAAGCAACCTTATTATAAGCTTCCATAAGCTTAGCTTGCCCTATAGCCGCACAAGCCTGCTTTAACACCATATTTTTGGGACGCTTACTTAACCCCAGCTCATGCATACCAACAGCTATTGCACCTGAGGTTACTAGTGCTGTCATAATATTATTATTTTTAAGTATTTTAATACTTTTCATAATATTATCAAGTACACTGAAATTAACACTATAATCATCATTAATTAATGATGATGAACCAATCTTCACAATTACTCTTTCAACTAGCGGTCTTCCCATAAAACACACCATCCCCCAAAAAAATAAATTTAGAATATTATACTATATTTTTAATACTTGTAAAAGACTAAATTTTACTTTTATATAATTTGTGCGAATTTTATATGACATTTTTCAACTTTTATAAAAAAATATGCTAATCACGCAAGCTGTGATTAGCCATATTATTAAATCATAACAAATTTTGGAGGTTTTTCGTTACTAAACTCCATCTTTTCTTCGTTTGTAATCTCAACAAAGCCAGTAAAATTAATTCTAAATACGTCACCCTTTAATGCCATTTGAGCCTTAGCTCTATCCTTATCAATTGATAAAAATCCTAACGGAACCTGATATGCTTTGCATTCCTTTTCAAGCATCTTTTTATAGAATTCAATTCTAGCACCATCATTTATGAAGCCAACCTGTGGAAATAAGCTTGGAACTACTGCGATTGCGTACTTAACATCATTTTTTTCTACAACAATATTTGGTAGATAACCAATTGTTCCGTTTGTTTCAATAACCTTAAAGCCTTGCTTCATAAAATAATTTTTAACAAGAAAATCTATACCCATCAATAATAAATCTTGAATTTTAAGCTTCATATCCTCACGGACATTTAAAGGACAACCATCTGCCCAAATACTTTCCTGCATATATTATGCTCCTTCTGTTAATAATTGTTCATCCTTGTTAGTGTTGTTTTCCTTTTTAAAGAACTTTACGATCTTTTTAGGGAAGAAGGTAATAGAATCTGCAATAACCTCTGGAATAAGCTTTAAGGTTTCTTTATAGGCAACCTTTCTAATATCCTCTTGAGTTAATACCTTACCATCATTAAATAAATACTTTCTAGCTACACAACCAATTCTTAATGTCATTAAGGCATTTGCAACACCTTGAGTTGTGCTTTCAACAATCTTATCAAGGAATGGCACCTTATCAAACACCTCTAAGGCATTCTTTGGAAGAACATCCTCTAGGGATACATTTTCAAGACCACTAGCAACTAGTGATATAAAGAAAATCTTTGTAGTAAGCTTAGATAAATTAATCATAGATGGTCTATAGCCACACTTTTCTACAATCTCCTTAATCATCTTAAGATTTACTGCAAATACGGCTGCCATATCAAAATTAGCATTTTGAATAATTGCAGTTGAAACCATTACTGATCTAGCATTCGCAATAATTATCTTATTTAAATCATGCTTTATGCTTTGGTCAAATACAAATTGTAAATTAGTCAATAACTCCTCATTATTGTGATAATTTTTTAATAAAGACACCTGCTCAGCTGGTAAATTATTATTAGCAATAATATTCTTAGCAACTCTTTTGTAAATTTGAATAGCATTATTATCAAGTGGCTTATCAGCAGTAACTACAGATAAAGATGGAGACTTAACAATAATTGTAATTGGTCTAATGATACAAATAATAACTAATAAAGCTACTAACACATAAAATAAAATCTCTACATATATACCATACTCACCAAATATAGGGGCTTCTCTAAACTTAGACCCAATATCAATTAATGAGCTAATTAGTATCAATGCAAATAGAATTAAGCATGCTACCGCAATAACCTTATATAAATTACTGAATTTTGTTTTCTTCATAATATACACCTCTTTTACAATCTATATGTTGAATAATATCTTTCAAGCTTAATAGGACAATAGCTTTCATTTGATTCCTTAATAGCCTTACTACCATTATCACATTCTCTATTAATATATCTAGCCCTTACGCTTACAAGCCTTGCAAAGCATAAAAGAATTTCTTGATATGCTCCTGGTACATCAGATAAAGCCATCTCAATATGCTCATATGCAACTGTACCAATTACACTACCTAAGGCAAGACCATAAATTCTTTCCTCGTCGTATAGCATAATACCAATTAAATCTAGCTCATATAAATGCTCAATAACCTTCTTGATTGTATTAAGCTTAACATAAAATGCTTGGTCCATCTTTTGTAAATTAGAAACTCTCCACTGCTCTATAAATTCTAATATTATAGGAAAATCCTCTTTCTTGATTCTTCGATATACAGCATTAGGATGAAGCTTTTCAAACTTATTGACAAGGTTTCTTTTTGTTTTAAATTTCTTCCCCTCAAAGAAGGATAATTCATTTGCAGAATAAATATAATTTGCAAATCTTTCATTATCTAATAATCGATATCCATATTTTTCTAAGATGGGCTTTAATGTTTCATCTACTGCAGTGAACAACAAATCAAAGCCGTTTTCTCTTGCATCCTCTTCAATCTTAAGCAATGCGTACTTAATATTACCATCACCTATAGGAGGATAATAGCACATACCTACCTCAGGAATCAATAGTCGTACATACGCAAACTCGTTATCATATGCAACCTCAGTCTTATAGTAATCAGACCAAATAAACATATAAGAACTATTGTAATCTACAAGCCAATAGTTTTTATTTTCTGTAAATCTATTGAATTTTTTTACGTCTAAAAAACCCATTTTGTGAAAATTAATCATATGCATATCTCCTACAGCTAATTATAACAAATTTCATTTAAAAAGAAAAGGATGTGTCGAACACATCCTTAAAATCTTTTAATAATATAGCTTAATAAATTCACTATAGTTTAATTCATTATTGTCACACATTTCCTTTATGCGAAGTAATGCATCCTTATCAAATAGCTTCTTCTTAATAGTATTAGCAAGTACACCATCGAATGTAGCATATGACTTATTTGTATGATCCATATTTGAATTACTACTTATTCTTCTAATTTCCTTATCAAGCTTTGATAAAAGAATTACTGAAATAGCACTCCATACATCGTTGTTTTCGAAATGCTTATTAAGTGTATCCTTTAGTAGCTTAGTATCAGTCTTAAGAATAATTGAGTTAGTAGCCTCATCATAAGAGAATAAATAATTGTATAGATAACATCCAACTAAATAATCTCTTAATGATAAATTTGTAATACCATTCTTATTAATAACCATTTGATTCTTAAGCTCAGTGAAAACTAGGCTAGCAATCTTTTGTGGATTTTTAGCACCCTTCTTTTCATAATACTTTTCGATAGTTGATGTTAAATGATTGCTTCTAGAATTACCCTTAATATTTTCAAATGCAATTGTTTGAAGTAGCTCTTCGATTACTATTGGAGCAGTGTAATCAGGATATCTATATCCTACTGTAGAATAATTTCTAATTTGATCACATAGTAAATCAATTATAGTAGACATAATATCAATCTTTCTTGTATTTACCCTTCTTGTTACAAAATAAGAATAGATAATATTGGAAATTAAGAATGGATTATATTTTATATCAGCTCTTGCTTTATTAATTGAAGAAATGAAATATTCTCTACTAATTGAATCACTAACAATTACATTGCTTAATACATATCTTTGATATTGAGAATTAACAGTGTCAAAAATCTTAAGTACATCTTCATCATTAAATAAATCTAAAGAGTATGATAACACACCTGATTTAGTATATTTATGAATTAGGTCAGCATCAGATGCAAATGGTGATGAATAAATTAGTTTAATACTCTGCTTATTATTCTTAGATATAAATTGACCTATTGAAGATAATAAATATTCTTTGTTCTTTGCGTTAGCCTCATCTAATCCGTCAACAAAGATAATTAATTTATCTAAGCCATCAATATAGGCATCAAATACATTTTGAGATATCTTTAGCTTATCAAAATAAATATCAAAGGCATTGTTCTTAAATATCTCATTAAATTCACGCTCACACTCTAAATCATCAATCATTTCTCTACATGATAAGAAGAATACATTTTGATCTAAAATGCTTCTAAACATATTCATCAAATATAAACTCTTACCAATTCCTCTTGAGCCATAAATTAAGATATCCCTCTTTTCAGCAAGTAAAGCTGTGGCATCGATTGGATTGTGCTTTTTATCATATACAGCTTTTTCTATATAGTTCTCATCAAATGTTAAATTAGAGCTAATAAATCCGTTTATAGTATCTATAGAACGATTAACTGTATTTGCAGAATAGTTGTAGCCTTGGAAATGCTTTTTTACTACCTCTATATATTCTTGTAGCATCCATCCATCTATTACATGTTTACAATCTAAATAGATTTGTTCATAATCAAGTGAAGTGTCCATATTAGCTGATAATCTAGATAAACGCTTAAACACACTTCTATCATCGAATTTAGATATTTCTAATTCTAAATTATTGTCCTCTGTTTCATCCTCAGCATGAACAAAAACAGGTCTAATTAGCTTTTCTGGATTTACTGTATTGTCCAATCTATCAAATATAGCAACTAACTCTCTTCTAACTAAATCACTCTTTAAGGCACTTACAGAAATTACAGGAATAATTAGCTTTGCATTTTCAATTACATCAAGCATTTCATCGTCTACTATAGCTTCATCTAGGCCAGAAGGCTCCCAGGCAGTTCCAATGTTTCTGCTTTCAAGCATTAAATGAATTCTATCCTGAATTTCCTTATCAGCTAGGCAATAGCAAATAAAGACATCATTGGTTCTAGATAAATGTAGTGATGAGCTTGACTTATTAATAAAATGCTGAATAAGGCTAATTTTAGAATCTAAATTTGGATAGCTTAGCTCCTTAGCCTTTGTAAGATATTCAAGCTCTAGCTTAAGATCCTCATGATTCAATTCTTCTAATGGAAGAGCATTTGAGGCAAGTTTTTTTCTAAGTCTATCAAAATAACCAGCAACCTCAAGCTTATATGCTTCCCATCTTTCCTTTTCGATTCGTTCCTCCTCAAGCTCAATGAATCTCTTCTCGATAATTGTTATGCTTTCTTCGATATCCTTACGCTTTTGTTCAAGAGAATCTATATTTGACTGTAGGCTTGAAAGCTTTTGATTATCCTCATCAGATAAAGGATTTTCTTCAGTTGCATTAGTTCTAATTGATTTGATATCATTTTGATTAATAACTATGTCCTCAATAATCTTTGAAAGGTCAGAGGTTAAATTCTTATATTCGTTTAATAATTTATTATATTCTGCATTATCAGTAACTAATGAAGAAATTTGTTCTAGTGGTACAGAATTTCTAAAGCCATAATCCTCAGGATTTGATTCTATTATATCCTCTGATTCCGCTTCCACTTGAGCCCCAGCATCAGTATCATTATCACTATCGTTTAGCTCTAACGAAACAATTGGCTCTTCATTATCATCCTCATTACTAACAAGCTCATCCATATTAATATTTACCTCAATATCTGTAGAAGGCTCATTAGGCATTAGGATAATTTCCTCTTCCTCATCATCGTCCTCTATAAGCTCGTTATCTAAATTCATTACAAGATTGTTATAAGCTAATGCAACATTATTTGAAGCAGCAAGCTCAAACCATTTACTTGCCTCAGCTAAATCCTTTTCTACACCCTTACCAAGCTGATACATTACACCTAACTCATATTGTGCATGACCATTACCTAAATCAGATGCTTTCTTGTAGTTAGCTATTGCTTCATTATAATTTTGCTTAACACCAATTCCCTCTTCAAAGAATTTTGCAAGCTTATAATATGATTTTGAATGGCCCTTAATTGTTGCCTGTAGGTAATAATCAGCAGCAAGCTGATCATCCTTACGAACTAGCGTGCCCATCTCATACATTGATGCCAAATTATACATTGACTGCTCATTACCCTTTTTGGCTGCCTCTTCAAACCAGTGAACAGCCTTTTCAATATCAACCTCACAGCTTCTACCATATAGGTAATATAAAGCTAGATTGTTAAGGCAGTGCTTATTACCAAGCTTTGAGCCCTCGTTAAAGAAATGGAATGCAACACCATAATCCTTATCGACACCAATACCATTTTCATAGTACACAGCTAATCTATACATAGCCTTATCAAAGTTCTTTTGTGAAGCCTTTGCAAAATAAAATAACGCTTGAGAATAATTTTGCTCAACACCCTTACCCTCATCATAGAATAACGCTAGGTTATACATAGCCTGAGCTGAACCAGCATTTGCTGCCTTTAAATACCATTCAGCAGCAAGTTCATAATTTCGATCAATTCCCTCTCCATGCTCATACGAATAGGCAACATTAAACATTGAATTTACATCACCTAGCAATGCACCCTTTTCAGTATAGTCAAAAGCAATTCTTAGGTTTTGAGGAGCACCAACACCACTCCTGTAGCAAATACCTAGGTAATAGAATGCTTCCTTTAAATTATGTGATGCAGCCTCTTCAAAGATAGAGAAGGCTTTATCATAATTCACCTCAACGCCTAAGCCCTTGAAATAACATAATCCTAAATAAATTAAAGAATCATAAAACTTTAATTGTGAGGCCTTATTAAACCAATAAATTGCTCTTTGATAATCCTTAATTACACCCTTACCATTATAATAGCATAAGCCTACATTATGCATAGCCTGTGGATATTCCTGATTGGCAGACTTAACATAAAACTCAAATGATAGCTTAGGGTCTTGATATCCCGAAATATATGTTGAATGGATATCACCTAATAAGCACTGATACTTCTTATCATTCTTATTTTCCATTGCATGCTCAAAAAGGATCTTATAAAGACCCTTATCAACAAAGCTTATTTGTTTAAATCCTTCACCATTAGTAAAATAATTTTCCAAAAACTCCCCAACACTTCTACAAACACTCATAGAAACACACCTCTTAAATTATCTTGTAATGATTTATCTAATACAATTTTACTACGAAATTTGATAAATAACAACAAAAACAATTTTCGACAAAATATTCCATAAAAATAAAAAGCTCCATTTTATTGGAAAAACCTAATTAAAATAGAGCTTATTATCTAAAATTATCTAATTAATACATTAGTAAATTTTTCTTCAATATAGATATATGTTTCAGCACCTAAATATCTATAAACCTCATATTTTGATCCTTCAGTATTAATGATTTTTGTAGGGTCATATGCATCAATTGCAATAACATCTCCCCAGCCTTCCTCATCATTAATAATTTCATCATATACAGTTTGAACTGTAGGACAATAGCCAACGAACTCAGCATTAGTATATGAATTTTCCTCTTGTAATAGGAAGTCTAAAAACTTATAGGCTAAATCCTCATTAGTACATGTATTAGGGATAGCCATAGCATCAAAGAAAACATTATTATAGTCTGTAGGAGCATAAATGTGATATTTTTCTGTGTTTGAAACAAAATCCTCATCCTCTTCCATACCTTCTTCTGCTTCTATATCTGCATACCATGCATCAAAAAAGTCACCAGAATAAACTAAGGCAACATCTAGATTACCTCTAGACACCTTAACCTTAAGGTCATCAGAGCCCCATGCATCAAAATCAGTGTTTCTAAGCAGATTCATACATTCATCAATCTCAGCGATGCTTGTTGTGTTTAAGGAATATCCCATGTATAGCTGTGCACAAGCTAATGCATCACGTGATACGGAATACATACCAATTTTGGCATTTTTAGGTAAAAGATCTTGTTCAAAGAAAACTGACCAGCCATGCTCAATTACAGCTTCCTCTACACCCTGCTTGTTCTTGTTATACATAATTCCAAGTGACCCCCAGAAATAAGGAATGTAATAGCCCTTAAATGATGAATTAGCCTCAGCATTCATCAAAGCTGAAAGCTCAGCTACGAACATATCCTCAGAATAATTTTCTAAACGAGTATAGTCAAGCTTTTTAATAATACCCTCTTGTGCCATTTGATCTAGCATATAATCTGATGGTACAACTAGGTCATATTCAGCAGTTCTATTAGTAATAGAAGCATACATTTGCTCGTTAGAGTCAGTAGTTACTACCTTAACAGAAACTCCATATTCCTCTTCAAAGGCTATAAGTAAATCCTCAGCAATATAATCACCCCAGTTAAGGATAAGTAAATCTACACCCTTACCTCCACAGGCGGATAAATACATAATTGAAAGGACTAATAATAATATAGAATAAATTTTCTTCATAATTAAATAGCCTCCTTCTTTTGCTTATTACTATTCTTCTTCATTGAAATTAATTGATAAATAATTATAACAGAGAAGGTAATAATCATAAGTACTGAGTTATATGCACATGCTTGATTCCATTGACCATTTTTCATAGTCTTTAGGTTACCATATAACCAAGTTGAGAAGTTATTATATGAGCCACTTACAAAGTGTGTAATGATAAAATCATCAATACTCATAGTAAATGCAAGTAAGCAGCCTGATAATATACCAGATTTAATATTAGGAATAACAACATTAGTTAATGCTCTAATAGGTGAGCATCCAAGGTCTATAGCTGCATCATATAATGAATTATCATTGTTAAGCTTAGGTAAAACTGATAAAACAACATATGGTGTAGAGAATAAAACATGCGCAATTAATGTTGTAATAAAACCATATTTAGCAATAATATTTACCTGTAATATTAAAGATAAAATTTGGAAAATAAGTAATAAGAATACTGCAGTAACGATATCAGCATTTAAAATAGGAACATTATTTAAAACAATAAATTTCTTCTTCAAATTTTTAGATAATGCATTAATACCTATTGCAGATATTGTACCAAATACAGTAGAAATCAAAGTAGATAAGACAGTAATCTCTAATGTAAAAATAATTGAATCTAATAGGTCATCATTTGCGATTAGCTCCTTATACCAATCAAACGTAAAGCTATTAAAGCGATAGCCTAATGGGTCTGTTGAGAAGCTAGTCAAAATCATGACTAAAATTGGAGTATATGTAAGAATTAATACTACGGCAAGGAATAAAACCTGGAATGCCTTGAATGAATAATCCTTAACTAATTTACTTTTTAAAGGAGCAACCTTAATTCTATTGTTAAATTCCATCATAGTAAAGTTTCTCCTTCCTCATCAACCTTAGAAATAACATATAGTGAGCCTAATACAAGAATAATGATTATTAAGCTCCACATGCTTCCTGTATTGAAGAATGTAGTTGAATTTTTAAATTGTCTTTCAATTAGCTGTCCAACCATTGTATATCTAGTGTCACCATCAGTAACTACATATGGAATAGTAAAGCCCATTGCAGCTGGTAAGAATACCATCATAACACCTGAATATACACCCTTTAAAGAGTTAGGTAAAGTAACCTTCCAGAATGTCTTAACAGCACCTGCACCAAGGTCATTTGAAGCCTCAAATAGTGACTTATCTAGCTTTTCTAGGACAGTATATATTGGGAATATCATAAATGGTAAATATACCAAAGTCATAACAGCAATAATCTTTAATGATTTGTAATCAGATAAATTGATTGTAAATCCGAATACGTTAGTTAAAAAGCTGTTTTCAGATAATAAGTTATTAATAGTCTGAATACGTAGTAGCATATTAGTCCACATAGGCATTAAGAAAATTAATAGGAATAAATATTTATTTCTAAATTTTGAGCGTGAAACGAAATATGCAATTGGATAGCCAATTAATAAGCATAATATAGTAGCTATTAATGCATATAACATTGATCTTGAGAATGTCTTTAAAAATGCTTGATCTACAAGCTTAGTAATATTTGCAAAATTGAATCTGAAATCTGATAATTCAAATGTATAAATTGAAAATGACTTAACTGTAGAAAATGCAAATAATACCATTAAAATTAATGGTAAGCCTGTGAAGATCAAAGACCAAACAAAATATGGTATTGAAAACTTCTTAAACTTATTCATTAACCTTCATTAGATGGATCTCATATGGGTCAACACTAAGACCAATCTTTTCTCCTACCTTAGCAATTTCATATGTATGAATAACAAACTCAACACCCTCAACTAATGCACAAACCTCAAAATGAACACCCTTAAACATTACATCAGTAACATCACCAATTAGCTTTGCCTTTGCTGGCTTAACTCTGTCAAAATCCTCTGGTCTAATAACAACATCACAGATTTCACCAACCTCAAAGTTTTCATCAACACAATCAAACTCTTGTCCTAAGAATTTAACCTTCTTATCACCTAAATATTCACCACGAACGATATTAGACTCTCCAATAAAGTTTGCAACAAATCTATTTTTAGGCTCATTATAAATATCCTCAGGAGTACCAATTTGTTGAATAATACCTTTGTCCATAACAACGATAGTATCACTCATTGTTAAAGCTTCTTCTTGGTCATGAGTAACAAAAATGAAGGTAATACCAATCTTACGTTGCATTTCCTTTAATTCATATTGCATCTCTTGACGAAGCTTTAAATCTAATGCAGATAATGGTTCATCTAATAATAAAATTTTAGGCTTATTAACAATTGCTCTAGCAATGGCAACACGTTGTTGCTGACCGCCTGACATTTGGTCAATCTTTCTATCCTCATAGCCCTCTAGCTTAACAAGCTTTAAAGCCTCTAATACTCTTTCCTTAATTTGCTTTTTATTAAGCATTAAAGATTTAGCAGATTTAATTTCAAGATATTTATCTTGGATAACTTGCTTACGTTCCTTTTCTAAACGTTCAAGCTCCTCCCATGTAGCAACCTTGTTTAAAGTTTTTAGCTCTTCTTCGTACTTCTTAATTGTAGCTTTATTCTTACCACCCTTAGCCTTTGCAGCCTCAAGCAGCTCCTCTACTTCCTTAATACGTAGCTTTGCATCCTTAACCTCTTGGTCCTTATTCCACTCAATGTCAATTTGCTCATCAAGCTTTTCAATAATAGGACCATACTTAGCCTCTACCTCTTCTAAATTCTTTTCAATTAATTCTTCCTTAGCCTTAATTGTATTTGCCTTAATTGTAGATTTAATTTCCTTTAGACGATATTTGATTTCAGCCTTTTCTTCCTTAGTAATATTCTTAGCTTGTAGCTTTAAAGATAATTCTTCTCTTTCTGCTTCAAACTTTCTTGCCTCTTTAGTCTTTAAGTCAGACATAATACGGCTAAAATTTCTTAAACCAAATGCTACATTATCATACACATTTAAATGTGGAAACAATGCATAGCGTTGGAACACTGTGTTGATTGGTCTTTGATGTGCAGGAGTATTGTTAATAACCATACCATCTAAAACAATCTCACCAAAATCTGGATCCTCAAAACCACCGATCATTCTTAGTGTTGTAGTCTTACCACAGCCAGATGGACCAACTAATGTTACAAATTCATTTTCATTAATATATAAGTTAAAATCATCTAATATTACATTGCCATTATATTCCTTATGAATACCCTTAAGCTCAATTAATTTCTTTCCCATTTACTATATCCTCCATTAAAAGTTTGGTGGGCATGATACCCAAACAACCTTTGCTTTATTTTTTGTTTTATTAATTAAGTAATGCTCCTTATTAGTAACTATATAAAAGGATTCATTAGCTTTACAAACCTTTCTAGCTTTACCATACGCTACGATAATCTCTCCTTCGATAACGTATCCAAATTCCTCACCATCATGAGGATAATCGTGAAATGTCTCACTATTAGGCTCTATCTCTATTAGGATAGGCTCCATTTCATGCTGCTGAGAGGATGGTACTAACCAGGTTTGGGTATAGCCTTCAAATTCCTTTATGTATTGCTCATCCTCATTGAAAATAATTTTCGTTTCCTTTTCATCTGAAAAAAATTCTGAAAAGCTTGTACCAAGAACATCAAGAATAATTTCTAATGTTTCCATTGATGGCGAAACCTTGTTATTTTCAAGCTGTGAAATATAACCCTTTGTTAGCTCACATCTATCAGCAAGCTCCTGCTGTGTAAGCATCAATAAGGTTCGCTTTTGTTTAATTTTTAAACCTAAATCCATATGTAATACCTCCCCATTATAATGTTTTCTATTACTAAACTTAGTGTTAGAAATCACTAAACTCACAAACATATTATATATATAAGTTATATATATATCAAGACTTTTTTAAAAAAACTGTAAAAAAATCACAGCCTTGTTTTTAAAAGACTGTGACATTATAAATTTATGCCCTTGCATTATTAAATGTTACATTGATTTTGTTGATATATTTACGATCGAAATTAGTAAGCTTGTTACCTTTTATTTCATCCTTAATATAATATTTATCAAAGGCTATTCCAATAACTACATCATATATAGTAGCATATAGGGATGTATCAAATTCATTTGAGCCTTCTGAAAGCTCCTCATTAAATAATGTCTCATCCACTAAGCTAAATTCATATGATTTTAATTCAACTAAGTGATCATATATAGTTTTAAAAGGTGTGTTGTAGCAAACATAATATGCATTAGAATATGCAGGATTAATCTCATCATCATTGTAAATTGATTTATAAGAGCACATAAAATCAATAAATAAATGAGCAAGCTCTTTATTTGCTGCATCCTTTGTAATTACAAGATTATCACAGAATGCAACCGTATTTGTTGGAATGAATATATCAAAGCCTATCTGATAATTTTGTCCACTTAATCCTGTATATACCTTATCACCATAAGTAAGCTCATGTACCATATCATTTATTCCATCAATTTCAACATCATTATTAAGATAAGCTTCTAAAACTCTTTCTGAGGCTTGCTCTGCATAATAATATAGAAAATCTCCAGTCCACATAAAGCCTAAATCAATATTCTTAGCAACTATATCCTTCTTGATGTTATCAGTACCCCATACATCAAAATTTACCTCTTGAACTAGTTTCTTAATAGAATCAAGCTCTGATGATGTAAGCTCCTTAGTAAAATCTAATCCTAGATATTGACATGCAGCATAATATGCATGCTGATGAGAATCATACATAGCAATCTTTGTATTAGCTGGTAAAGCCTCTCTATCAAATAATGAAGCCCATTCATTATCACTATTAGCTACAGCATTACTAACTCCATTTTTTAAGGTTGTATACATAATGCCCCATGTTCCCCATAAATAAGGAACACAATAGTCAGTTATACCTTCATATTTTTCTTCCATTTGATTTTGAATGCTAACGACTCCTGGAAGTAAGTCATTCTTATTATATGATGGTAGTAATTCGTAATCAATTTTTTCAAGCATGTCATTTGCATACATTTTTTCAACCATATAATCGCTAGGACATACTACATCATATACTGTTGTACCACTTCTAACCTTCGAATAAAATATTTCATTACTTTCACTTAAATCCATGATTACCTGAACACCATATTTATCCTCAAAGGCTTCTAATAGCTCCTCATCAATATATTCTCCCCAGTTTAAGAATAATAAAATATAAGAGGATCTACAGCTAGATAATGTTAAGATGCATAATACAAATAATAAGATACTATTAATTCTTTTCATCTTTCTTACGTCCCTTTACTAAATTATAAACAACTATAGCTACAATCGATAAAACTGTAATTAAGGTTGAAAAAGCATATACACCTGGGAATAAAGATTTACGACCTATAGATAAATAAGTCCATATAGATAATGTGTTATAGCCATTACCAGTTGTAAAATAACCAACTACGAAATCCTCAAATGAAATTGTAAATGCTAAAACCATACCAGAAAAAATACCACCACTTACTGCAGGTACAATAACCTTTACCAGTGATTTAAAAGGTCTAACTCCTAAATCTAATGAAGCCTCTAAAAGATTTGGATCAATTTCCTTCATTTTTGGAAGGACTGAAAGAATGATATATGGTAATGTAAAATATATATGGGCTATTAAAATAGTCCAAAAGCCAAATATATGCTTACTAAAAATTCTAAAAATAGAGAATATAAGCATCAAAGAAATACCTGTAACAATGTCAGCATTAAGAAGTGGAATATTGTTTAGTAATTGAATTCTACTTTTAGCCTTAGGTGGCAGGTAATAGATTCCAATAGCAACTAATGTTCCTAACACTGTTGAAATTAAGGTGGCAAGTATAGACGTTACAAAGGTATTAATAATTGCATCATTTAATGAACGTCTATCAAACATATTAATATAATTATCAAATGTAAAGCTTGCAAATTCAGTTGTTAAATCGCTTGAATTAAAGGATTGGATAGCTATAACAATTATTGAGATATAAAGCATAGCTACCCCAAAAGCAAGTAAAATGTACTTTGAAATTCTCCATAATGTCTTTAGAAATTTATGCTCTCTAAAGCCGTACTCCTTTAATGTAGCGTACTCATAATTTTTATGTTCCATTATAATAACGTCTCTCCTTCCTTATCAACTTTGTTAACTAGGATGATAGAGCCTAATATAATAATTAATAAAACTATTGCTAAAACTGAACCAACATTATAGCTCATATTATTAAAGCTTTGTTCTATAATATTACCTATTAATATAATATTACCTTCACCCAAAATCTTAGGTATCGCAAAGCCAGATAAGCATGGTAATAATACCATGATTGATCCTGACACTACACCCTTTAATGAAAGTGGGAAAATAACATACCAAAACTTCTTTGTATCAGGTAGACCAAGATCTAAAGCAGCCTCGTCAAGCTGTGGATCTATCTTTTCTAAAGAAGTATAAATAGGAAGAACAATGAATGGAAGGTAGGTAAATACCATACCTAATATTATTGCTAAATCAGTACCTATTATATTAATACCCTTAATACCTAATAAATCAGTAATAATATTATTTTCCTTAAAA
>JAZNYN010000218.1:0-5324 GCA_045594405.1 Anaeroplasma sp. | reverse complement strand
GATTATATTATTAATTATTGGAGCTTTATTCTTATATGATTCATTTTTTAAAGAGACAAAATATAAAGCATTACTGATTGATATTGATGATACAATCTTAGATTTTATATCATCAGAATATTATGCTTTAGAAAAAGCATTTAATGAATTTGGTATTGAATATAATAATGATTCTTTAAATATATATTTAAAGATAAATACATCATATTGGCAAAAATTTGAAAAAAAGGAATGTACATATGAGGATATTTTTACTAACCGTTGGATTGAATTCTTTGAATCTATTGGTAAAGAGCCTATAAAGGGCGCTAATGACGTTTATTTTAAATACTTGAGTACATCTTCAATAATTCTTCCAAACGCCTTAAAAGCCCTAAAAAAGCTTTCTAAGCAATATGATATTTATTATATAACTAATGGTAATAACCTTGTTCAGCATAATAGAATATATAATACTCCAATTGAAGGATATGCTAAAAAGGTATATATAAGTGAGCTTATTGGTTATAATAAGCCAGATAAGGCATATTTTGATTATGTATTGAATGATACAGGACTAAAAAAAGAAGATGTTATAGTGATTGGAGACTCACTTTCATCAGATATGCTAGGGGCAAAAAACTCTGAGATGGCTTCTATTTGGATCAATTCTAAGGGTAAAACTAGTGATTGGTATAAAAATCCTGAGGCTAAAAGCCTATATGATGCCATAAAAATAATTCGAAAGTTATCTGTTAAAAGAAACTAGATGTAATAATAAAAAATAACTCGTTTCGTAGTGTTGTATAAATTTAAAAGGGGATAAGTCAAGTATGAATGGTTTTATAATTGTGGATAAACCTAAAGGTTTAACATCTAATGATGTATGTTATAAATTACGAAAAAGACTAAATGTTAATAAGTGTGGACATAGTGGTACATTAGACCCAAATACTACTGGATTATTGGTTGTTGCTGTTGGTCAGGCTACTAAGCTAATGAAGTTTATAAATGAACACGATAAGGTTTATAATGCCACAATTTCCTTTGGTTATAGCTCAAAAACACTTGATCTTTGTGGTGAAATTACACAAGAAATTGATATGAATTTCTCTATGGATGAGCTTAAAAATGCATTAGAAAAATTTAAATCTTTTGAGCTTCAAATTCCACCAATGGTATCTGCAATTAAAATAAATGGTCAAAAAATGTATGATCTTGCACGTAAGGGAATTGAATTAGAACTTCCAGCAAGAGAAGTAAAAATTTATGATTATGAGATTTTATCAGACCTTAGGAGTGTGGATAACCACCTTGAATTTGACATTAGATTACATGTTTCAAAGGGATTTTATGTTCGTTCATTTGCAAGAGATCTAGGTGAAGAGCTAGGTGGCTGTGCGATTATGAAGGAGCTAAGAAGAGAAAAGAGTGGTCAGTTTGATATTAAGAATGCTGTAGCCTTTGAGGATATTAAAGCTAGTGATATTAAGTCGATTGAGGACATCTTTGATTTTGAAACAGTAGAGGTAAATGATTATATTGCACGTCTTGTATCAAATGGAATTGAGCTTGATGAGCGTCAAACTACGATTAGGAAACCGTTTTACGTCGTAAATAATGGAAAAAAGATTGCAATATATGAGCCAGTAGAGGATAATAAATATAGAACAGTTTTAATTTTTAAATGATGAGGTGTTATTTTTGAAAACTATCTTTATAAAAAATAAAAACTTCATACCATTAGAAGAAGATATCTGCTTTGCAATTGGAAATTTTGATGGAGTACATAAGGGTCATCAAAAGCTAATTGAAGAATCAAAGAATCATGGATATAAATCAGGTGTAATTACCTTTTATCCTCATCCATCAGTATTCTTAAAGAAGATTCCAAATTTCCCATTAATAACTCCTTTAGATACAAAGATTAAGATACTTGAATCCTTTGATATTGATTATCTAATAGTTATTGAATTTGATAATGATATGGCTAATATGAGCAAGGATGAATTTATAGAAGCATTAAAAATTTTGAATGTAAAATCCTTAGTTTCTGGATATGACTTTACCTTTGGTAAAGAAGCTGAAGGAGACATAAGAGATTTAGAACAAAATTTTGAATTCTATGAGGTTAAGAAGCATAGTATTGATGGAGTTAGAGTATCATCTACCTATACAAGAGAATTACTAAGCGTGGGCAATGTTGTAGAGGCTGCAAATCTACTTGGTCGTCCTCATAAAATTTGTGGTAAGGTTGTATATGGAAATCAAAAGGGTAATCGAATTGGCTTCCCAACAGCAAATATTGATTATACAAATTATTATTTACCTGCATCTGGGGTATATCTTGTAGATGTAATTATTGGTGATAACAAGTATGTTGGTATGTGCAACATAGGTAATAACCCAACTATCAATTATTCAACAACTGTAAAGCTTGAGGTTCATATTATCAATTTTGATGAATTGTTATATGGGTCAAATATTGAAATTCAGTTTATTGAGCGTATACGAGATGAATATAAATTTGATTCAAAGGCTGATTTGGTTGCTCAATTAGAGAAGGATAAAAAGCTTTGTATTGAAAAATCATCTTTTTAACGCAAAAAATAAAAAAATTATTGCAATACTAAAATTAATTTAGTATAATTACAAATGGCGTTATCTTGGTTTGTCGGTATTCCTCTATCGCTAACTCAGATAAACGTGAATATTAATTAACAGGAGGAAACGAAAAATGGCTTTAACAAAGGAACAAAAGGCTGAAATCATTGCTAAGTATGGTAAGGATGCTAAGGATACTGGTTCTACTCAAGTTCAAGTTGCAATCTTAACTGCTGAGATTAACCAATTAAATGAGCATTTCCAAACTCATATCCATGACTTCCATTCTAAGCGTGGTCTTATGATCAAGATTGGTCAAAGAAAGAGCTTATTAGCTTACTTAAAGGCTAAGGATTTTAAGGCTTATGAAGCTTTAATTCAAAGTTTAGGTTTAAGACGTTAATTAATTTGGGCTGCATATTTATGCAGTCCTTATTTTTTTCTATACATAATTTTAAAATTATGTAGATTTTTACACAAACTATGATATAATACAAAAGGATAAATGAAAATAAGGAGAAAAAATTATGAGTGATGTAAAACGCTTCGAATACAATTGGGCGGGGCGCCCTCTTGTTGTGGAAATCGGAGAAGTAGCTAAGCAAGCAAATGGTGCTTGTATGGTTACGTATGGTGGTAGTACAGTTTTATCTGCAGTTTGTTCAAACAACACTGCATCTACAGCTGACTTCTTCCCATTAATGGTATTATACCAAGAAAAATTATATGCGGCTGGTAAGATTCCTGGTGGTTTCTTACGTCGTGAAGGAAGACCAAGTGAGCATGAAACTTTAGTTTCTCGTTTAATTGACCGTCCTATTCGTCCTTTATTTGCTGAAGGATTTAGAAACGAAGTACAAGTAGTTAACACTGTTTTATCAAGTGATCCAGAATGTTCAACTGCTATGGCAGCAATGTTAGGTTCATCAATTGCCCTAATGATTTCTGACATTCCATTTGAAGGTCCAATCGCTGGATGTGTTGTTGGTAAGGTAAACGGTGAGTTAGTAATTAACCCAACACCTGAACAATTAGAGATTTCTGATATCAACTTAACTGTAGCTGGTACACACACTGCAATCAACATGGTTGAAGCTGGTGCTAGATTTGTTAGTGAAGATGATATGTGGGAAGCTTTAAAGTTTGGTCATGCTAATATTCAAGAATTATGTAACCTACAAAAGGAAATTACTGCAGCTTGTGGTAAGGAAAAGGTTGAGGTTGAATTATTTGAATTAGATCAAGAAATCGCAAAAGAAGTAAGAGAATATGCTGAAGAAAAATTAGTTAAGGCTATTCGTATTGAGGATAAGCTAGAGCGTTATGCTGCAATTGATCAAGTTAATGAAGAAACTGTTGCTCATTTCGATGAGAAGGTATTCATTACTGAGGTTGGTGGTATTAAGGTTTTAGATACAGATGCTAAGAAGGAATACTTACGTCATGTAAATTATACATTAGAAGAAATCCTACATGCAGAGGTTAGAAGATTAATTGCTGTAGATAAGGTTCGTCCAGATGGTCGTGTTCAAGATGAAATCCGTCCACTATCTTCTCGTGTTGACGTATTACCAAGAGTTCATGGTTCTGCATTATTCACACGTGGACAAACTCAAAGCTTAGGTACAGTAACTTTAGGTTCATTAAATGATAACCAAATTATTGATGGTTTAGGCGAAGAAGAAAATAAGAGATTTATGCTACACTATAACTTCCCTGCATTCTCTGTAGGTGAAACTGGTAGATATGGTTCTCCTGGCCGTAGAGAGATTGGTCATGGTGCTTTAGGTGAAAGAGCGTTATCATATGTAATTCCATCTGAAGATGAATTCCCATATACAATCCGTGTTGTATCTGAAATTTTAGAATCTAATGGTTCATCATCTCAAGCAACAATTTGTTCTGGTACATTAGCATTAATGGCTGCAGGTGTTCCGATTAAGGCACCAGTTGCTGGTATTGCTATGGGTCTAATCATGACAGATGATGATAACTATACAATTTTAACTGATATCCAAGGTATGGAAGATCACCTAGGTGATATGGACTTTAAGGTAGCTGGTACAAAAGAAGGTATCACTGCTTTACAAATGGATATCAAGATTAAGGGTATTACATATGAAATCCTAAAGGAAGCTTTAGATCAAGCTAAGAAGGGTAGATTAGAAATCCTAGATCATATGGCATCAACAATTTCTGAGGTTCGTCCTGAATTATCTCAATATGCACCAAAGGTTGTTACTGCTAGAATTAATCCTGAAAAGATTAAAGATGTTATTGGTTCTGGTGGAAAGACTATTAATGCAACAATTGAAAAGTTTGATAACGTTAAGATTGATCTTGAACAAGATGGTCGCTTATTCGTAATGCATTCAAATATGGAAACTGCAAAGGCTTGTCTTGACTATATCGTAAACTCAGTTAAGGAAGCAGAGGTAGGTACTATCTACACTGGTAAGGTAACTAGAGTTGAAAAGTATGGTGTATTCGTTGAGCTATGGCCAGGTGCTGAAGGCTTATGTCATATTTCTAAGCTAGCACTTGAAAGAGTTGAAAAGGCTGAAGACGTTGTTTCATTAAATGATGAAATCATCGTTAAGTGCATTGGTGTTAATGAAAAGGGTCAAATCGATCTTTCTCGTAAGGATGCTTTAAAGGATGCTCAAAATCGTTTTAAGAAGCAAGCAGCTGAGGAAGCTTCAAAGGCTGAATAATTAAACAAATATTAGGTTGGATTTATT
>JAZNYN010000217.1:0-20314 GCA_045594405.1 Anaeroplasma sp. | reverse complement strand
GCGCTGAAATTTTAATACAAATTAACCATTTCAGAAAAAATACAATTTTTATAGTTTTATTACAAATTCACATTTGAAATTGTATTATTTCATTAGAAAAACGTATTAATACATATCTTTTCATCAAATCAATATGTAGCCGCACAGACCGAATCTGGACAAATTTTACAAAAAGTATCTGAATTTATTTGGCTCATTTAAAGCTCGTTGTCGCATCCAATCGAACGAACTAAGTATTTATATTAGTTATGCTAGAAAGCTTGATATAGACTTAATATATAGACCGTTGGATAGTTCTATATTATATAATAATATAACTTCTATTTATTTTATTTCTCTATATATAGAAAAAAGACCGCTCTTTTAAGCGATCTTATATATTCTTTTATACGGTTGCTTACTGTAATTTTTCCAAATTCAAATTGTTATATTTTTTCAAAATGAACTTGTAATATTACAAAAATTTAATTAGTCTTTTACGAATGGTAATAATGCCATGTGACGAGCACGCTTGATTGCTACTGCTAACTTTCTTTGATACTTAGCAGATGTACCAGTGATACGACGAGGTAAGATTTTTCCTCTATCAGTAACGAACATCTTTAATAAGTCTACATCCTTAAAGTCGATGTGTTCAATCTTATTCTTAGTGAAATAGCAAACTTTTTTGCGTCCACGACGTTGACCATCGCGATCATTTCTACGATTTTGTTGCATTGTATATTCCTCCTTATAATTTTTAGAATGGTAAATCATCATCAGCTACATCAACACTAAATGATGTTGGCTGTTGATATGATTGTTGTGGGGCTTGTGCTCCATAAGTAGGATTGTTAAATCCTTGGTAACTTGGTTGTGGTTGTGGTTGAGCAAAGCTTGGTGCTTGATTAGGATCACGTGGCTGTAAATTCTCAACGTTATCACAAATAACCTCAGTTACATAACGAGTTTGTCCGTCTTGACCTTGGTAGCTTCTTGATGTAATGTAGCCTTCTACTAATAGCATATAACCCTTCTTGATATAGCGAGAAATAAATTCTGCTGTACCTCTCCAAGCAACACAATTGATGAAATCAGATTGTCTATTGCCTTGAGCATCACGAATAGGTCTATCTACTGCGATAGTAAATGACACAACTGAAGCACCTGTTTGAGTATAACGGATTTCAGGATCTTTAGTAATTCTACCAGATAAAATAACCTTATTCATAGTTTACCTCGAATTATTCACCATCAACAACAACGATGTGACGGATAATAGTTTCGCTGTAACCAGCAAGACGGTTAAATTCCTCGATAGCTTCAGGAGTAGCTTCTACTAGGTTCCATACATAGTAACCCTTCTTAGACTTTTGAATCTCGTAAGCTAATTCTCTTAAGCCCCATTCCTTACATTCTAATACCTTAGAGTTGTTCTTAGTGAAGATTGCATTAACACCTTCAACCTCAGCCTTGATAGCTTCTTGCTCTAAGTTAGAACGAAGAATGTACATAATTTCATATTTTTTCATCTTTGTAACCTCCTTTTGGACTTTTGGCCTAGCATAGTCATTCTAGGCAAGGGCATTTATTACAAATGCTTTATAATTTTAACATAATAGAAAATATATTTCAATAGAAATATCACTATTTTAACATATCTTTTTTTTATTAATTTTTATCATAAAAAAATAAGTGGCATATTTACGAATAATCACCACTTATTCTTTTATTAAACTATTCTAATCCTCAAAAATATCAAATTTATATAACAAATATGATATTATATCTTTTCTTTTTACAATACCAATATACATGCCTCTTCCATCAACAAATGGAATGAAATTTTGGTCCATTGAAAGCTCATATGCTTCTCGCCCTGTTGCAGTAATTTCAAGCGGCTTATATGAACGATATTTAGGAATATCTCTAACTAAAATATCCTCTGCAACATCAACATTAAATCCACCATGATTCTTAATAAAGCTTAGGATATCACCTTGAGAAATAGTGCCAACAAAATGCCCATCATCATCTACAAGTGGAACAACAGTAAACTTGTGATAATCAAACTTCTCTAAAGCTTGTCTTACTGTAGATGAATCATTTAAGTAATGTGTCTGATCCTTAGGTGTTAAAAAACGTAGTAAATTCATAATTAATTCTCCTTTAACTATATTTTATCTATAATATCCTCTAGGTCAGCTAAGATAGCCATAACAGCTAATTTTCTAACCTCATTACGATCCCCACATAAATTTAAATATTTAGAATATACAGTATCTTGAACTACGATACAATAATATATTGTACCAGGCTCTACTCCCTCATCAGCTCCAGGTCCCGCAACTCCTGTAGTTGAAATTGCTACACTAGTAGCATTTTTTTCTTTTACACTAAGAGCCATTTTCTTTGCAGTTTCATGGCTATAAACTCCATGTTTTTCAATATCCTCCATGCTAATACCAAGCATGCTACACTTTGTATCCTTTGTGTAACAAACAATTCCACCCTTAAAAACCTTAGAGGCACTAGGCATATTAACTATGGCTGCTGATATCAATCCACCAGTAACGGATTCTGCAGTTGAAATTGAAAAGCCTCTTACTAATAATTTTTCTACTAAATTCATAACTATCTCTTCTTTAAATAAATATTATCAAACTCTACTAAAAACTCATAAGTAGGATAAACAGGTAAGAACTTTTCCTTAATTGCATCCAGTATTTCTTCATTACTCATACAATAATTAAACGGTACTACAATATCAAATAATATTGTGCTCTTACTAAATTTTCTTACTAATCTAAAATCATGAATTGAAAGATTACTATCAATCTCATTAATAATATCAATTATAACCCTCTTAAGCTCATTAGCTAGCTCATCCTCTGGATCTACAGGATCCATATGGATAGTAAGCACAACTCCATATTTTTCCTTTACTTCCTTTTCGATATTATCTATATGATCATGAATTTCGATAATATCCCCATGCGAATTAACCTCACAATGAATACTCATAAAAATATTAGTTGGTCCATACATATGACACATTGCATCATGGACACCCAACACTATTGGATTATTCTTAATGTATGCAATAACATCATTAATTACAGGGCTATCATCAGATACACCAATTAAAGGATTAATTGTTTCTTTAATTAAATTAATACCTGCAATAATAATAAATATCGAAACTAATATACCTAAAACACCATCTAATGAAAATGGTAGGTTACCCCAAATTAATAATACAATATTACCAATTAAAACTACACTTGTTGAAATAACATCATTTCTAGAATCTAATGCAGTAGCCTCTAGCGCCACACTAGAGATTAGCTTGCCCATTCTTTTGTTGAATATTGATTGCCATAGCTTAAGTAATATTGATGCTACTAATATACCAGATGAAATATATAAGAGCGTCTTTGTTATCTCAACTGGCTCATAATTAATAATTTTATCTGCTGATGTAGTCAATAAGCTAATACCAACAAAAATAACAATAATCGCAACTATTAAGCCTGCAATATATTCTAGCCTTTGATGACCATATGGATGTTCCTCATCTGCAGGCTCATTAGCAAACTTAAAGCCTAACAGAGTTACAATAGATGAACCCATATCAGATAGGTTGTTAATACTATCAGCTATAATAGAAACGCTGGCTGTTAATAGTCCCGCTAAAAGCTTAATGCCAAATAATATTAAATTAGAAACAATGCCCACTATAGATGCAAGCTTACCATGCTTTTCTCTAACGCTAGGATTATTTAAATCATCATAATTTTTAATAAATAATTTTCTTAATATTTTTAACATCGTAAAACCACCTATCTAAATATATTATATCATATAATAATATATTTTGTCACATAATAATAACCGGTGATAATATGCGAAAAATAGGGATTTATGTCACATCGATTACAATTATTATTTTTATTATATTCACGTGCTATATTCTTAGTACCTCTAGCCTCAATATTAATCCTCAGATTTTAATTACAGATAAAAACGATAATGAAATAGCCTACATAACAAATAACCATAAATCATCAACTACTAAGCTTGATGAGTTGGCTGGTGGCTTTATAGATAAGCTTATATTTATAGAGGATAAGGACTTTTACATTCATAATGGCTTTAATATTAAAAGAATAATCAAAAGTGCTTATACAAACATAACACAAAATAAAACTCAGGGCGCATCAACAATAACCCAGCAGTACATAAAAAACACATATCTTTCTAACAAACAAACAATCATCCGTAAGCTAAAGGAATTAGCATTAGCTATAAGAATAGAGAATATAAAAACCAAGGATGAAATACTATCTGAATATTTGTCTGTAGTATATTTTGGAAACGATGTATATGGCATTAATAATGCCTCTATTTACTATTTTAATAAAAAGCCCAAGGATTTGTCTACCCATGAACAAATCGCTCTAATAGCCCTTTTAAAGTCACCATCAAGCTATTCTAGTGATTATGATAAATGGAATCAAAGAATAAAAATATATTCAACAATATTATATGAAAACACACTTATTACATATGATGAATATCAAACGACAATTGCACCTATTAAAACAAGCATTAATGAAAATTATATATCTAGTAATAAAGCCTATTTTATAGATACAGTATTAGAGGAATTTAATAAGGAGGGCTTTATTTCAAAATTTGGTTCAAAAATTAAAATTAAAACAATGTACAACAATAAAACAGAGGTTATCACTACAAGCCAGGATATAAGCTATTCACTAATAGCCGTTAATAAGGATGGATATATAACTGCTTTAATTGGTGATAAAAATTATCATAAATCACAATATAATATTGCACTTAATGGAAATAGAGATATAGGCTCTACCATCAAGCCCTTGTTATATTATGAAGCAATTAAGTGTGGCTTCAAGGATAAAAAATTTTTAAGCTCACCATATAGTTTGAAATATAAGGATACAAGCATAACTATCTCAAATAATTCTGGTAATTACTATCATAGCGAAATAGATATGAAAACAGCTCTTGCTACATCTGATAACATATATGCAGTAAAAATGCATATGATGCTTGGAATGCATACCCTAGCTAACAGCTTAAAGGATTATGGCATAAGGTGTGATGCAATACCATCACTTGCGTTAGGCTCGGTGGGCATGTCCTTGTTAGACCTAACAAAAATATATACCCAGTTCTTTTTAGATGGAATGTATGTAAATCCAAGATGCATATACAAAATAACTGTCAACAACAAGGAATATACCTATAAGCCTTCAGCATATCAGAATCTTGATGCTAATATATGCTTAGAAATAAAGGATATGATGAAGGGTGTATTTTCAAATAAAATAAAATATTCTACCTGTGGCTGGCTAAAGCCATATCTTAAGCAGGAATGCTATGGAAAAAGTGGACTTACCGATTATGATTCATATATGATAGGCTTCACTGAGAATGATTTAGTAAGTGTGTGGTGTGGACATGCCGATAATAGCTTGCTACTTGATAAATATCATAAAAGGCTCCCAAAGGAGCTCTTTATAAAAGCTATTAATTTAGTAAGCCCAAGCAGCGCCAACTAATATTACCAATATAAATAGAACTAATATAAACGCAAAGCCGCCACCTGTAGTTTGACCCTTTGAGCAGTTGTTATGGCTATTGTTATTGCATCCACAGCTGTTTTCCATAAATTTCACCTCATAATAATATATGAAAAAATGCCTTAGAGTGCTAAGGCATTTATCTTATTTTGAAAAATCAACAATAATTGTCATATATTGATTAGTTGTTTTTCTATAAAGCTTTAATTCCATTGTATCAGTCATAGTCTTTAAATTAAGGTGATCTGATATTGTCTCCATTGATGTTACTTTTTCACCATCAACCTCATAGATAACATCGTTAACTAATACACCACACTTACCTGCCTTTGATGTTTCAGATATTTCTGTAACAACAATACCAAAATCTAAACCGCTTGGCATATATGTAATGTATTCTGATTCAGAATTGATGTAAATATTAACACTTACAACTGTTAATCCCAATAATGGTCTTTCAATTGTACCACCTAACTTTTCAATATCTAAAATACATTCCTTAACTACAGGAAGTGAAATAGCATATCCCATATTTTCAACAGGCATATCACTTACGTGACCATATTCATCCTCTGTTTGTGTCCATACAAGCTTTTCAGTGTTGATTCCAATTAATCTACCCTCAACATTAAATAATCCACCACCTGAATTTCCTGGGTTAAGTGCAGCGTCTGTTTGAATTTGTGCAAATGTAGCTCTAGATATAACACCAGTAGTTAGAGTGTTGAAATTTGTAATATCTAATGGACATCCAATAGCTAATGTTGTTTGACCAATAACTATAGAATCAGTAACCTCATAATTGAAAATATCATTAACATAAACATCACCGCCTTGAACACCTAAGGCAAAGGTTAAAACAGCAATATCATTCTTACTATCTGTACCTACTAAATTAGCAGTATAGTAAACAACATTACCAAGATAAATCTTAAATGTTGTCATGTTCTCAACAACATGCGCATTAGTTACTACATAATATATATCTCCAACCTGCTTATATATTACACCTGACCCAATTGCACCCTCTTCTTCATTAGATGCATAAATACCTACACAGCCCTTTGAAACCTTATTATATGTTTCTGTAATTGAGCTTTGAATTTGAATAACTGTAGTATCCTCGTTAATTTCATCAACATATCTAGTTGATGTATATGAGCAAGCTGCTAAGGATAGCATTGTAGCTCCTAGTAATAATAATGATGTTATTTTTTTCATACAATTATCTCCTATATTCTAAATAAATTTTTAGCATTTAAAGTAGTAGCCTCTTCTACCTCTTCAAATGAAATATTCTTTATATTTGCAATTTCCTCACAAACTAGCTTAACATAGCTTGTTTCATTTCTTTTGCCTCGATATGGAGTTGGGGCAAGATAAGGACAATCAGTCTCTATCATTAGCTTATCTAAAGGAAGCTCTAGGGCTATTTTTTTAGGCTCCTTTGCGTTTTTAAATGTCACAGGTCCACCTAGTGATATATACAATCCTAGCTTAACAAATTCCTTTGCCATCTCATATGATCCGCTATAGCAATGCATAACTCCACGTAGTTTAGGTGCATATTCCTTTAATATTTCATATGCATCAGCTGTAGCCTCTCTCATATGAACAATAATAGGAAGGTCGTATTTTATTGCAAGCTCGCATTGCTTTTTAAAAACAATCTTCTGCTCCTCCTTATAGGTAACATCCCAATAATAATCTAGACCACATTCACCTACTGCATATACCTTATGTGTATTTAAATAATTATCTAAATATTCAAGATAGCTTTCATAATCACCATTTACCTCTGATGGATGAATCCCAGCAGTTGGTAGGAATATATCATATTTTTGGCTTAACTCATATGCCTTATCATTTGTTTCGTATGAAAAGCCTACTAGTATTATTTTATTTACATTATTTTCCTTTGCACGAAGAATACATTGTTCTAAGTCATCCTTAAACTCTTCAGCAAATAAATGTGAATGAGTATCAATCATAAGCTTTCCCTCTTACTATATTATGCTTTGTTTGCACATAAAATATTATAACATATAAAAGAAAAAATTTACCCTACTTGGATAAATTTTCCATAATTTAACATTTTATAGCGCCTTACATCTAGTAATGAATTCCTTCATTAGCTCGTAATTCTTTTTACCATTGATTTCTACACCTGTAGAAACATCTACAGCGTATGGATTAATCTTAACTGCTTCTTCAATGTTAAATGCATTAAGGCCCCCACCAATGAAGAAAGGCTTTTTAGATTTAATTGTAGACCAATTAATTCTTTTGCCCGAACCGGCCTCTTGTCCATTAAAAACAGTATATTCTGCATATCTACTATCCTTATTATTATTAATAATAGGCAGATTAGTTACCTCTCTTAATGCTTTTAAGTATTTGCTGCTCTCATCCCCTTGTAATTGAATCATATCAATCACACCAGCATTTACTATTTTTTCTATAAAAGATATATCCTCGTTAATAAATACACCAACAACCAAAATTCTCTTATCTAGATAAGATTTAAACATTTCTGCTTCACTTAAGGATATACGTCTTTTACTTTCAGAGAAGATAAAGCCTACATAATCTGGTAATAAATCATTACAGTATACAACATCTTCAAATGACATGATGCCACATATTTTAACCTTCATAATAGATTCCCCCTAAAAAAGAAAAACACACCTTACATAAGTAACTAGTCAAGTTAGAAAAAGGACCTGACGGCATTAACTTCAAGGAGTATAGTTAAAGTATACATAAAATATATTATTTTGTCAACAAAAATTTTATTTTTTTGTGTTTTTTTATAATTTTCTATAATTTCGTATTTTTAGTATTGAATTTTATTCGATTTATTGCCTATTTTCTTTTGTTTTCAAAGGAATTAATACTTTTTTTGCAAGAAAAAAGGTCTAGCCTTTAGATTGTGTTTGATTAAAACGTAATCGTATAAGCTAGACCATATTATTTAATTAAGCAGGAATTACAGAGCCTTGATAAGTTTCTCTAATAAAATTCTTAACCTCTTCAGATTGTAATACTTCAATTAATGCTAAGATAGCAGGATTGTTTTGGTTGCCGTCCTTAACTACTAAGATATTTGCATAAGTAGTAGCTGCTAAGCCTGTAGATGATTCAAATTGAATTGCATCTTGAGTTCTAAGACCAGCTTCAAGTGCATAGTTACCATTAATTACAGCTAATGCTCCATCTACTCTTGATGCTGCAATTAATTCAGCATTCATTTCAATAATATCTAAATTCTTAGGGTTAGATACGATATCAGCCTTAGTTGCAGTTAATCCAGCGTCATCTCTAACATCGATTAAGCCAGCCTCTTCTAATAGTAATAAAGCTCTTGCTTCATTAGTTGTATCGTTTGGAACTAAAATCTTATCGCCATCAGCTATTGCTTCTAAAGAACTCTTAGAACCCTTATATAATCCTAATGGTTCATAGTGAACAGCACCAACAGATACTAAATGAGTATCATTTTCTTCATTGAATGAATTTAAGTATGGAGTATGTTGGAAGAAGTTTGCATCAACATCTCCAGCCTCTGTTGCAGTGTTTGGAGTAACATAATCAGAGAAAATCTTAATATCTAATTTATAACCCTTAGCTTCAACTAAATCCTCTGCAAATTCTAAAATCTCTGCATGTGGTGCAGCTGTAGCTGCAATAACAATAGTATTTTCGTCCTTGCCACATGCTGTAGCAGATAATGTAACAACACCTAATAATAAAATTCCTAATAATCTTTTAAATAACTTTTTCATTTTCTTATTCTCCTTTTTTTCTATGATCTAATTTTTTTGCAATAAAATATCCAGCCTCTTGGAATATTTGTACGATAATAATTAATACAGCTAAGCTTATAAATGTAACATCCTCTTGTCCTCTGATATAACCGATTTGAATTGCAAGGTTACCTAAGCCATCTCCACCGATGTAGCCTGACATTGCAGAGTATCCAAGAATTGTTGCAAAGCTGATTGTAGCTCCCACAATTAGTGATGATTTAATTTCTGGGAGCATTACCTTAAATATGATTTCAAACTTTGAAGCACCCATCGCTAGGCTTGCTTCAATAATACCATAATCAATTTCTTTAAGTGCTGATTCAACCATTCTACTTACAAATGGAATTGCAGCTATAATTAATGCTACAGTAAATGGAACATTACCAACACCTGTACCAATAATCTTTCTAATATATGGTAGTAAAAATACTAATAAAATAATAAATGGGGCTGATCTAAATATATTAATTATAACACCAAGTATCATATTAACTGGCTTACACTTAAATAAACCACTCTTATCAGTTACGTTTAATATAATGCCTAGTGGTACACCAACAATATATGCAGCTAGAGTTGAGATAACTACTATTGCTATTGTTATACCAGTATGCTCTAAATAATCAGCAAACCCCACGCTTGCTAAGAATAAAGATAAATTAATCATTATTTTTACCTCCATTCTGCTCTACAGTATATACAATACCTTGAGATTTTAAATAGCTACATACCTTAGCTATTGCGTTCTCATCATCAGGTAATTGAAGAATCATTTCTCCATATACCTTGTCATTTTCACGCTTCATATTTGCATAACAAATATTAACTAAAACCTTAGTTTGTAATATCATATTTGCAATTACAGGATCAACTACATTTCCTTCAAAGTTAATATTGATAAGAGTATTTCCAATTTCTCTATTAATAATATCTAGGTTAGGGAATATCAATTCCTTTGCGATTTGTGTTTGTGGATTAACAAAGATTGTCTTTACATCTCCAACCTCCTTAACCTCACTTTCATCTAATATCGCCACCTTATTACAAATCGTTTCAATAACTCTCATTTCATGTGTGATAACAATTATTGTAATACCAAGCTTTTGATTGATTTCCTTTAATAACTCAAGTATTTGATTTGTAGTGTTAGGGTCTAAGGCACTAGTTGCCTCATCACAAAGTAAAACCTCGGGGTTAGTAGCTAACGCTCTAGCTATAGCCACTCTTTGCTTTTGTCCACCTGATAGTTGTGCAGGATATGCATTTGCTTTATCTGAAAGGCCAACTAGCTCTAAGAGCTCCTTGGCCCTACGCATTCGTTCTTCCTTTCCTACCTTTGCAATTTCAAGTGGGAACATAATGTTAGATAACACATTACGTTGCTCAAGAAGATTAAAATTTTGGAATATCATACCAATTTGTCTTCTTACCTCTCTTAGTTGGCTATTAGATAAATTACCAAGCTTTACATCCTTAAAATAAACATCACCCTCAGTAGGAACCTCAAGATAATTGATGCATCTAATTAATGTAGACTTACCTGCACCTGACAAACCAATCACACCATAAATATCACCTTTATATATATCAAGATTAATATTCTTTATAGCTGTTACTGATTGTCCCTTTGCTAAATTATAAATTTTTGTAAGATTTTCAAGCTTAACAATTACTTCCTTTGACATAGCCTAACCCTCCTTTCTATGCTTTAAAAATATAAAAAGTCCCGTCCTATAATAAGGACGAGACATTAAACCCGTGGTACCAACCTTTTTCGCTATTACTAGCCTATTTTCAAGCACTATCATGCTCTATCGCTGTAACGTGCGAATCACGTCACTCCCTTACTTATAAGCTCAGGAATGCTGCTCCAAGACCATCTTCATAAAAAATCTTCATATTCTCTTTCACCAAACGAGAACTCTCTGTGATGAGTATTAATTACTACTCTTCTTTTCAACACCATTTTATTTTTTTCATTTATGTTCTTATTATATACACATAAAATGCAAAAAGCAATAATTTTTTTTATTTTTTTATTTTAACAAGATTCCTTAATTAAATCAATGAACATCTTGATACCATAGATGAAGCCTTCCTTTTCAATGCGTTCGTCAGTCGCATGAACAGTAACTGAAAGCTTTTCATCATAAATGTATGGTGTAAATCTAAATGATGATGTAGTTAAATCATCATAATATCTTGCATCTGTACCACCACAGATAAGAACAGGTACAACCTTAGCATCCTCTACAAATTTATCAACAGTTGCTTGTATCAGCTTAAAGCCGTATGTAGAAACATCAGAGCATAATGATGGTTCTAAACCACCTTGATATGAAATTTCTACATTATCAGTTATTTCTTTATACTTAGCAATAATTGATGGTATAGAATCCTTCTCAGATGTTCTAAGGTTGATGTTGGCTACTACCGTTTGAGGAAGCACATTTGCACCTTGTGAACCACCATCTAGCATAGTTGTAGCTACGGTAGTGTGAACAAACGGATTAAGTGCATAATCATTGTAGCAATATTCAACTAATTCCTTTTCATACTTATCTATATTATCAATATATGTTTTTAAAGGCTCTACCTCAATATAATCCTTTAATATTAAGAATGTATCCTTTAATGCCTTAGGTAAAAATGCCCCAAATTGATTTTCCTCAATCTTAGCTACAGCCTTACAAACATAAGCAAGTGATGAGCCCTTACCTGGATTAGATGAATGTCCACCAGCCGATTTAGCTGTAACCTTAACATCTAGATATCCCTTTTCAAATACACCTACTGGATTTATTGTAATATTAGGTGCGCCATACTTCTTAGCACTAACAAAGCCCGAGCCCTCATCAATTACATATTCAGCCTCTACACCTCTTTGCTTAAGAAGCCTTGAAATAGCCCATTGGCCTGCAACGCCTTGAGTTTCCTCATCATGGCCATAACAAAAATATATATCACGCTTAGGAGTAAAGCCCTTTGAAATTAGGTATTCAATTGCAGAAAGCTCACCAATTACCATACACTTAGTATCTAGTGCGCCTCTACCCCATACATACTTCTCATCAATATAGCCTGAGAATGCATCATGCTTCCAATCATCCTCAGTACCCTTTACAACTGGTACAACATCCATATGAGCCATAAAAATAGCTGGCTTTAATGCTTTATCTGTACCTTTTAAATGAAAAATCATACTTCCCTTATTGACCACCTCTACAGTAGCCTTTGAGGTTAATAAGGGGAATGCTTCCTTTAAATAATTGTGTAGCTTGTTAAATTCTTCATAATCATATTTACTAACGTCGATGTATGATATAGTCTTAAACTTAATAGCATTTGATAAATCCTTTACTGCCTTATCCCCATCGAAGTCAGTGTATAAATTGGGATTTAAAATTTTCATATTATAGTACCTTACTTAAGAATTCCTTTGTTCTTTCATTTTTTGGATTATCAAAAATTTCTGATGGAGTACCCTCTTCAGCAATTACTCCGCCATCCATAAATAATACTCTATCTGAAATTTCCTTTGCAAATCCCATTTCATGAGTAACGATAACAATTGTAATACCAGTCTTTGCAAGATCCTTAATTACATCTAATACTTCGTTAACCATTTCAGGGTCTAATGCTGAAGTTGGCTCATCAAATAATATTACATCTGGGTTCATAGCAAGTGCTCTTACAATCGCAAGTCTTTGCTTTTGACCACCGGAAAGCTTAGTAGGCTTAACATCAGCCTTTTCCTCTAGGCCAACTCTTCTTAATAATTGAATTGCTGCCTCCTTAGCTTCCTCCTCAGTTTGCTTTTTAGTTAAGATAGGAGCTAAAGTTACATTTTCTAATACGGTCATATTAGGGAACACGTTAAAGTGTTGGAAAACCATACCCATCTTTTGACGATGTCCATTAATTGTTTTTTCTATTATTTTCTTACTTAAATTATCATTTTTTCTATTTTCTTTTAATTCTTTTTTAAGCTCAGCAATCTTCTCTTCTGATTCATTAGCTTCAATTGCTTCCTTTAATTTTTTCTTAACGAATGGTGTAAATCTTTCATATAGTAGCTCACCTTCAAATAGAATTTGACCTGCAGTAGGTCTTTCTAAAAGATTTAAGCATCTTAAGAAGGTAGACTTACCAGAGCCAGATGCACCAATGATACTAACAACCTCACCCTTATAGATAGTTTGATCAATACCTGTTAATACCTGAAGGCTACCAAATTTCTTATGTAAATTTTTAACTTCAATAATAGGCTCCTTAGCTACAGCCTCTTTCTTTAAATTTTTACTCATATTATGCTAACCTCTTTTCTAGGTACTTAACACCTTGAGATAATGAGAATGTTACAATAAAATAAATTACTGCGATAATTAAATATGGACTAAGGGCATCACCTGTTTTACTTGTAATAGATACCTTAGCACACATTAATTCACCGATTGCATTATTAATTGAATAAGCAAGTGATGTTTCCTTAATGATCATAATTAACTCATTACATAATGATGGTAATGCGTTCTTTAAGCCTTGAGGTAAAACAATCTTAAAAATTACTTGCCATTTAGATAAGCCTAAAGCTCTACCTGCTTCAGTTTGTCCTGCATCAACTGCTTGAATACCAGAACGGAAGATTTCAGCAGTATATGCAGATGAATTTAGGAATAACGCTAAAATACAAGATAGGATTTCAGTAGTGAAGAATGAACCAATATGTATCTTAGTTGGACCAACTACACAATATACTAATAATAGTAATAATAATGATGGTACACCTCTGATTACCTCAATGTAAGCAGATGAGATATATTTTAATATCTTATTGTTGCTCATATTTAATAAGCATAGGCTAATACCTAATGCTAAAGATAATGCAATAGAAATGATAGCTAATAAAATAGTCATTCCTAAGCCCTTTAAAAATACATCCCAGTAATCTCTAAAAATAGTAAATACATTAGAATCATATTTTGGGTAAATTTGAGCCCCATTTTCTATATCTAAAATACTTTCTGACCAACCCTTAAAATCAAAGCCTTGTCGAATTGGTGTAAATGCAATTTGTGTATAGCTACCATCAGCATTTAATACACCATAGCCAACAACTGATGCTTGTGCAATAGCTGATGTTTCATAAAATGTTGCAACCTTATCTGTTGAGCAAATTGCCATAACATAAATACCAACATCTTCCTTAACGGTAATTGTTAGGTAATCCTTAGTGTATATTTCATCACCACTTTTAACTGTTGTAAATGTTACACCGTTTGTATTAGCCCATAAATTAACTGAGTAGCCATCATTTAAGCCTTGAGCAAATTCAACCTTAATTCTTTGACCATATTTAACCTTGCCACCAGTTAATGCATCACTAGTTTTTTCTCCTTCTGCATCAACTAGATAATATACTATATTTCCAGCCTCTTCATTACCATTATATAATGAAACATTATATCCAGACGCAGCCTCTGCAGTTGTTGAATTGCTATTTTGTAAGCTCTTAACAACCATGAAGCCCATTATTAATAATAGTATAACGAATGATATTTTTCTTCCTATTTTCATATCTATTCTCCTTCCTAACGAAACCAAAGGCACCGGCTAATACCAGTGCTTTTGTATGCTTTACAAATAATTGAAGTTTCTACCTTGAACCTTATTCTGGAATTAATTCGCCAGCAGCGTCACCTAAGTTTAATTGTAGCTTTTCTGCTTCATCAATCCATAACTCGAAGTAGCCATTATCTACAACTTCCTTAATAACCTTATTACAAGCTTGTTGTAATGCTGCATTATTCTTATTAACCCATGCGAAGTTACCTTCATAGCCCTTATCGTTTAAAGCTTCTTCAACAATTGCTAGATTGCTATTAAGAATAACTTTATTTTCAGCAACTGATAATGCACAGCATACTGCATTATATGTTCCAGCCTCTAATTGAACAATTGCCTCATCTAGGTTAGCAATCTTAACCATATTACAATTAGGAACTTGTTGAGCTGTTAAGAATTCTTGTAATGAACCATTTTGAACTGCAATCTTTACATTTGAATTATTTAAGTTTTCTAATGTTTTATATGTGTCCTTATCAGCTGCATTGATGATATAAACTTGACCACCATCGCCTTCTTCATAATAACAATCAGAAGGTAAATAGCTTGCTGCTCTTTCAGCTGTAAATGAGAAGCCTGAAATTGCAACATCAATTAAGCCTTGATCAAGTGCAGTTAATACTACATCAAAGTTCATAGCCTTAATTTCAAGCTCTAAACCGAATGCTTCAGCCATTGCGTATGCTAAAGATACATCTGCACCAACAAATTGCTCTTGACCAGTCTTTGTAGTGTCGATAAATTCCATTGGGGCAAAGTCTGTTGACATACCTACTGTAAGCTTACCTTCAGAAACAAATGTGATATTTGAGATATCTACTGAAGAAATTTCAGCACCATATAATAATTCAGGACTCTTACTACCTGAGTTACAAGATGCTAATGATACTGTGGCAAATAATGCCATAACTGATAATACTAAACCTTTTACTAATTTTTTCATTTTTTTGACCTTCCTTATTTTGAGTTTTTATAATCAGGAAATAAAAAAATACGTCCTGACTACAATTGTCTAAGGACGTATGTAAATACGCGGTGCCACCTTAGTTAATTATTGCCTCACAGCAATAAAACTCTATGAGTTCTATCAAACTCAGACGCGATGACGGGCGAACCCGGCCTAACCCTACTCTAATAATTTCAGGCGGCAGCTCCAAGAGGCGTTCCTAAACTGAGCTCTATATCATCCTTTCACCAACCGATGACTCGCTAAATAGTTCTTGTTCAGTACTATTTCTTTTCATTGCTTTATGCTACACATTATATCACAAAAAAATGATATGTAAATACCTTTTTTATATTTTTTTTCATTTTTTTGAAATTTATTTTTTTGATATTAAATTGTTGCATTTTTGCTAAAAACCATACTCAAAATCGAATAAAATTCGTTTTTTGTATAAATAGAATACTCTGCAAAATATCTATGAAATTAAAGAGAAATAAAAAGCCATGTGCAAGACATGACTTTGTTATTTTAGTTAAAAGCTAGAATTATTCTTCGATTTCAACTACAGAACCAGCACCAACTGTTCTACCACCTTCACGGATTGAGAACTTAGTACCCTTTTCCATAGCGATTGGGTGAATTAATTCAACGTTCATAACTGTGTTATCACCAGGCATTACCATTTCAACACCAGATTGTAAACTGATAATACCAGTTACGTCTGTAGTACGGAAATAGAATTGTGGACGATAGTTAGAGAAGAATGGAGTATGACGTCCACCTTCTTCCTTAGATAGAACGTAAACTTGAGCAGAGAACTTTGTATGAGGAGTAACTGACTTTGGTTTAGCTAATACTTGACCTCTTTGTACTTGATCACGGTTAATACCACGTAATAAGATACCTACGTTATCTCCAGACTCAGCATAGTCTAATAACTTACGGAACATTTCAACACCAGTAACAACTGAGTTTTGAGTTTCCTTAATACCGATAATTTCAACAGGATCACCAACGCGAACTTGACCACGTTCAACACGTCCAGTAACTACTGTACCACGACCTGTGATTGTGAATACGTCTTCGATTGGCATTAAGAATGGCTTATCTGTTTCTCTTTCAGGAGTTTCGATATATTCATCAACGTAAGCCATTAATTCTTCAACCTTAGCAGTCCAAGCAGGATCGCCTTCTAAAGCCTTTAATGCTGAACCACGGATGAATGGAATGTCATCACCTGGGAAGTCATATTCGCTTAATAATTCGCGAGTTTCCATTTCTACTAAGTCGATTAATTCTTCATCATCAACCATATCACACTTGTTTAAGAATACAACTAAACGAGGAACACCAACTTGACGAGCAAGTAAGATGTGCTCACGAGTTTGAGCCATAGGTCCGTCTGTTGCAGCGATAACTAAGATACCACCATCCATTTGAGCAGCACCAGTGATCATGTTCTTAACGTAGTCGGCATGACCTGGACAGTCAACGTGTGCATAGTGACGGTTTACAGTTTCGTATTCAACGTGTGCAGTATTGATAGTAATACCACGTTCTCTTTCTTCTGGAGCAGCGTCGATTGAAGCATAGTCCTTAGCTTGAGCTAGACCTTGCTTAGCAAGAGTGTTAGTAATAGCAGCTGTTAAAGTTGTCTTACCATGGTCAACGTGTCCAATTGTACCAATGTTAACATGTGGTTTAGTACGTATAAATTTTTCCTTTGCCATTTTAAATGGTCCTCCTAATATATTTTTTTTAAAATTTTGAACAATTTTACCAATTAATATTTTACCCTAATTGGTCAGGGTTTTCAATAGAAATCTTAACTTAATATTTTATATTAAATTTAAATTAAGCTCTATTCTTGCAAATTTCCTCTTGAATACTTCTTGGACAAGCCTCATAATGATGCATTTGCATTACGAAATTACCACGTCCTTGAGAGTTTGAACGAAGAGCAGTTGCATAACCAAACATTTCTGATAGAGGTACATAAGCACGAATCTTCATACCATTACCGCGCTTTTCTTGTGACTCTAAACGACCACGACGGCTTGTTAAGTCACCAATAACATTACCCATATATTCTTCAGGAACTGTAACATCTACTTCCATGATTGGTTCTAATAAAACAGGCTTACACTTATCCTTAGCAGCCTTAACAGCTAAAGATGCAGCAACCTTGAATGCCATTTCTGATGAGTCTACCTCATGGTAAGAACCATCAAATAATGTACACTTAATATCGATTAATGGGTAACCAGCTAAGATACCGTTAGGTAATGCTTCTTGTAAACCCTTATCGACAACTGGGATATATTCTCTTGGTACTGTACCACCAACAACTTCGTCAACGAATTCATAACCCTTTTCAGGATTTGGTTCGAAGCGTACCCAACAGTGACCGTATTGACCACGACCACCTGATTGACGTACGAACTTACCTTCACATTCACCCATTTGAGTGATTGTTTCACGATAAGATACTTGAGGAGCACCAACGTTTGCAACAACGTTGAATTCTCTCTTCATACGGTCAACGATGATATCAAGGTGTAATTCACCCATACCAGAGATGATTGTTTGACCAGTTTCAACATCAGTATATGTTCTGAAAGTTGGATCTTCTTCTGCAAGCTTCATTAATGCAGCAGACATCTTATCTTGGTCAGCCTTAGTCTTAGGCTCAACAGCCACTGAGATAACTGGCTCAGGGAATACCATCTTTTCTAAAATAATATCAGACTTCTCAGAAACTAAAGTATCACCTGTTGTAGTACCCTTAAAGCCGATTGCAGCGGCGATATCACCAGCATATACTTCCTTGATTTCTTCACGGTGATTTGCATGCATTTGCATAATACGACCTAAGCGTTCCTTAACATTCTTTGTTGAATTCTTTACGTATGAACCAGAAGTAATTGTACCTTGGTATACACGGAAGAATGTAAGCTTACCTACGAATGGGTCAGTCATAACCTTAAATGCTAAGGCTGCAAATTCACCATTGTCTGTAGACTTGATTTCAACTGGATTACCATTTGAATCCTCACCCTTAAATGCTCTAACGTCTGTAGGTGCAGGTAGGTAATCAATAACTGCATTAAGCATTCTCTTAACACCCATGTTCTTAAATGCAGAACCACATAAAACTGGGAAGAAGTCTACTCTTAATACAGCTTCTCTAATAACTTTCTTTATTAATTCTACAGGGATTTCTTCTCCCTCTAAGAATAACATAGCTAATTCATCATCAAATTGAGATAATGTATCAATTAATACTTCTCTCTTTTCGTTACAAATATCTACTAAGTCAGCAGGAATATCTGTACAAGTACAGTTTTCATCCTTAGAACCATCATAGATATATGCCTTCATTTCAAGTAGGTCAACATGACCCTTGAATTGATCTTCAGCACCAATTGGCCATTGAACAGCAGCAGCTACAGCACCTAAACGATCATGAATTGTTGATACAGAATATTCAAAGTCAGCACCAATCTTGTCCATCTTGTTAACGAAAACAATTCTTGGAACATTATAATCAGTAGCTTGACGCCATACTGTTTCAGTTTGAGGCTCAACACCTGCTTGACCATCTAATACTGTAACAGCACCATCTAATACACGAAGTGAACGAGAAACCTCAACTGTGAAGTCTACGTGACCTGGAGTATCGATGATATTTACACGATAGCCATTCCAAATAGCTGTAGTTGCAGCTGATTGGATAGTAATACCTCTTTCCTTTTCTTGAGCCATAAAGTCCATTGTTGAAGCACCATCATGTGTTTCACCAATCTTATGGATCTTTCCTGTATGGTAAAGAATACGTTCTGTAGTTGTTGTCTTACCAGCATCGATGTGAGCCATGATACCGATATTACGTGTTTTTTCTAATGTAAATTCTCTTGCCATAATCTTTCTCCTAAAAATAAACGCAAATTACCAACGGTAATGAGCAAATGCCTTATTAGCTTCAGCCATCTTGTGAGTATCTTCACGCTTCTTGCATGCGCCACCTAAACCGTTAGCAGCATCCATGATTTCCTTAGCTAACTTCTCATCCATAGTCTTGTCGCTACGAAGACGAGCATACTTAATTAACCATCTTAAACCTAAAGTTTGCTTTCTTTCAGGTCTTACCTCTACTGGCACTTGGTAGTTTTGACCACCAATACGACGGCTCTTAACTTCAACGATAGGCATAATGTTTTCTAATGCTTTGTTAAATACTTCTAGTGGATCTTGACCAGTAACTTCTTGGATACGATCAAATGCACTATATAAAATTGTTTGTGCAGTTCCCTTCTTACCATCTAACATAA
>JAZNYN010000216.1:0-2060 GCA_045594405.1 Anaeroplasma sp. | reverse complement strand
ATAAAAATATAGAAAATAGAGCCTAAAAGGAAGCCGAAAACACTAAAATTTACTTCGTTAGGCCATTTTTTTATGAGCTTTACTATGGCTTTGGCTGTCAATAAGACTCCTAATGCTAAACCGATTCCAAAGCTAATTATGATGAATAAATTACTAAAAAAGTTAGTTAAAACAAGTATTTCTGTAATAGCCTTTAAAAGTAATGGGTAATATCCCAATAGTATTACAATAATCATTCCTGAAATACCTGGAATTACACATCCAATTGCTCCTAATATACCAGATATGAATAAGAATAAATATGTCATTGTGCTTACCTCCTTAACTTCATTATTTTCTATCATGATTATTGAAAATAATATTGAAATTAACAGTGAAATAAGCATTAAAATTATACCCTTTTTATCTTTAATGCTTAATTTTCTATCTTGATAAATGTTTGGTAGGCAGCCTAGTGATATTCCCAAAAATATAGAATAAATTAGATAACTATAATTTAAAATGAATCTAGTAATTATGAAGCTTGCAATAATTACTCCAATAAAAATACCTATTCCAACTGGAAATAGGTACTGAATGCTTTTTTTGAAATTTTTAAATATATCACTAATTGAAACAATGATTCCATCATATATTCCCATTAGTATAGCCACAGTGCTTGCTGAAGCACCTGGAATTAATAATACTACTCCTAAAATAATGCCCTTAAATATTAAGGTAATTATGTTCAAAAGTAACTCCCCTTATTTTTAGTTTTTGTCTTTACGTCCTAAATAAATATCTAAATCATTTTTAACGTTATCAGGTATTTCTCTTTCAACCGGAATTACAACTGAATTTATTAATCTTTCAGCAAACAATTCCATAAATTCACATGTTTTGTAATAGTTAACTGGTTCAAGATAATCAATAACATCATCGTGTGAATGGATTTTTGCTCCACCTTGAGGTGCTAATCTAGCAAATGACAATGCTGGTACACCTTTGTCAGCAAATGGTGTCGAATCTGATGAATATACACCCTGTCTTGGAGTTATCGCAAATCCTACCTCACAGCTTAGGTACTTAATATAATTAACTAACGACATATTAGAAGAACAGCATGCGATATCCTCACCTATAGTTACACCTATCATATCTACATTTATACATAGCTTATAGTTTTCTAATTCATCCTTGTTTTGCTCACAGTAGGCTTTAGACCCTAATAGGCCCATTTCCTCAGAGCCACACCAAATAAATTTAAGTGTACGTAATGGCTTATGCTCGTTAAAATATGCTAACAATTCAAATATTGATGTGGAGCCAGTTGCATTATCATATACACCTTGTGAATAGCTTACTGAATCATAATGAGCCGTAAATGCAACTATCTCATTTGCATATTTGCTACCATTAATTGTTGCTACAACATTGTGAGAATTTATTTTAGCTTCTTCTTGTTTGACAAGAAGAGTAATCTCTTTTACATCACTTTTTAATAATTCTTCAGCATCCCTCATTCTAATACATACTGCTGGTATTTTACCATTTGTAAGGTGTCTATCTCGATATTGATATGGATCTAAATCAACCTTATCTTTTTCTAAATATACACTACCTGTACATAATATTAGACCTGCACACTTCTTTTCACATAATTTCTTATAAATTTTTACATTTATAAGCTTATTATGAACTAATACAATCTTTCCTTCTATATTCTGTAGGGTTGCATCCTGTAATGATGTTACATATGTAAATGGTGCGGTAATACCATTATCATCAGTTGAAGCACTCATACCTACACCAGCACATTCTATTTCCTTACCGTTTGCGATAAGCTTTGCATCTAGGATTTTATATCCATCAATTTCAAATGGAACAATTTCTGCTTCAATGCCTAATTTTTCTACTTCATTTTTTAGAAAATTAGCACATCTTAACTCCTCACTAGATCCACCTGTTCTTACATACGCTATTTTTTCCAATAAATCAAAGCTTTTATAGTTCTTCATATAATGCCTCCTAAACAAAAAACTTAATATTATTGTAATTTAATTAATATTATATTTCAATTC
>JAZNYN010000215.1:0-5083 GCA_045594405.1 Anaeroplasma sp. | reverse complement strand
TCGCCATTATCTCTATATAAAATTAATAGCTTCTCTATTTCCTTTTTGGTATCCTCATGCATAAGCGTAGTAGCATGGGTGTTATAAAAATAATTTAGAGGTACATCCCTAGTATAGCTTTTCTTATAATAATTTTTAGATGCTGCAATTCTATCGCATATTGTTTCAGCAATATAGCGCTTAGGCATAGGTACTGGAGCGTACGCACCAATATCCACATTATAATCAAACCAGTACTCTACATGATGCTTATTTCTTCCCTTATGATGAAGCCAAGCATCGCTATAGCCCTTATCAGCTCTTTCGTTAGAATGAGGGCTGCCAGTACCTAAATAATATCTAGCACCATTAAAAAATTCTATAGGATGATATTTTGATAAATCATGTAATAATCCTTGCTTATAAAGGCCACATCTAAAGCAGTACCATACAACTAATCTTCTATGCTTATTAATTGTTCGTAAATGCTTAAATATTTTCATAATTTTTCCTCTTAAACCATCTTATTCCATGAAACTAAATTATCATTACAAAACTTAGCCATATCTTCCTTAGATGGCTTCATTCCAGCCTTTAGCCAATAGATAATACAATTTAATAATCCACCAGCCCATATAATTCTTTGATACTTTTTATCGTTAGATATTTCCTCATCATGAAGAACCTGCTTGTTAACTAGATTTAGATATTCATTTTGGAAGCCTAAATCAAGTAAGCAATATAGTGTATCTGAAAACTCCTCAGCTAGCTTAAATGTTTCTAAAAACCAAGATTCATCAGTATTCTTTCTAAATGGACTACCAACTCTTTCTACTAAAAGATCATTCATATCAACAACTATTCTAGTTAGGATGTCGTCCTTAGATGTGAAGTTGCCATAAAAGGCCATTCTTGATACACCAGCTTTGAAGCATAGCTCCATTATTGTAATTTTATCATATGGCTTAGTTTTAAGAAGGATAATTAGTGCCTCCTTTAAGCTATCAACAACCACCTTATTAATTTCTCTTGCATGCTTTTTCAAGCCTCTTAATTTATTTTCGTTATTCATTACAAAACAACTCCTTTTGTCATTTGGGTTTTACCATTCGTTGCCTCTTAGTTTTTGAGTATTATATAATATATAATAGGACAAATGTATCATAGCACGTATTATTACTTTTGTCAAAACAAATAAATAGGAGACAATTATGAAGTACAAGATTTATTGCGACGCATCAGGGGACGTAGATCCAAGGCTTATTTCATCTACGGGTGCAGGAATAATTTCAATGCAGTACATAATTGACGAGGAGAAATTTATAAGTACAGGTGTAGATAGTGATGCTACTATGATTGAGTTTTACAAAAAGCTTAGGGATGGTAAGCTACCTACAACTGAGGCTATAAGCATCTACCAATTTGAGGATATCTTCACACCTATTATGGCAGATGGAAGCTCAATACTTTATCTATCGCTTTCTAGTGGTCTTTCTCCTACGTTTGAAGCAGCACAGGGTGCAGCTCGTATCCTAAAAGCAAAGTATCCAAAGCAAAATTTCATTCCTGTTGATTCTTTATCAGCAACTGGGGGTATTGGAGTGTTATTAGAAAGGATGCTTTACAATCAAAGAATTGGTATGGATATATACCAAAACAAGGCTGATATTGATAAATTTAAGCAGCATATTAGAACAACCGCCTACGTTACAGATTTAAATCATCTTAAGCGTGGTGGACGTATTTCCTCAGCATCTGCGATGTTTGGTTCAATGTTTAACATTAAGCCACTTATTAAGATGGACGAGGAGGGTCATCTAGTAGTGTATGAAAAGAAGCGTGGAACAAAAGCCGCTATCGATTCACTAGCACAGGAATACCAGCTATATGCAGATTATAATTCTGTTGTATATGTATCTGATGCTAATAACGAAAGCCTAATAGAGGACCTAGTTGAAAAAATAACGGAATTAAATCCAAAGGCAGTAATCAAAAGAAAAAAGCTAACCACTATAATAGGCTCACATATTGGACCTGAGGGTATAGCTATTTCTTACAAGCTTAAAGAATGGCTTGATATTTATAAATAAAAAGCTCGCTTACAAAGCTATGATTGTAAGCGAGTTTTTTTTATTCTTCTATTTCTTCTTTCTTCTTTTCCTTTAAGAAAACAAATTTTTGAAGTGGGAATAAGGTAACCATTTGTAATGAACCAGCTGTCATTGCAGCAATTGTTGGAGCAAGTGCTACAAAGAATGCAACACCTGTAGAATCAAGTGCGTTAGCAACAACACCCTGAAGCCATGTTGAAAAGCATATCAATAAAAATAATATTACAATATACAATACAAAGTGCCACATAGGTGCATCTGATTTAAATGTCTTTTTCTTATTTAAAAAATAACCAAATGAATTTGCCACCAAATTTGAAACTAAAAATGGTAACAAATAGCCCCAATTAGAATGCCCAGCACCAACTGTTGATTCTGTGAAAATAGCTGCCAAAAAGCCTGGTAACGGTGCAGTGTAATCAGCCATTAGAAAATACATTAGATTAACTAAAAGTAGCTGAATAACAGTAACTATACAGCTAACTAGTACAAACTTAATAGCCTGCCATAATGTTTTAATTTTACTTCCTTTGTTCTCAGCCTTGTTATCTAAAGCTTCAAGCCAATTATCCTTTTTTTCCATAAAACTACTCTATTTCCTTTGATGTATCCTTTTCGTCTAATAAATCAAGCAGTGACTTAAACCATGCATCATCCTCAGTGTAGAATACCTTTTCATATACATTAGTAGAATCATACTTAATAATTAAGCTAGTAGAATTACCCTTAGAAACTACTTTTAAGCCACCATTGCCCTTTCTAGATCTAGCTGCTAAAAAAATGTCAAGTGCTAAGCCTATAACACCTACAGCAATACCTGCATATAGGTTTACGAAAGCTAATGCTACAGCAACAGCTAAAATAACTACTCCTGCAATTAAATAAGCCTTTAGGCTAGTCTTTTCATGTGTAACGTGATCACCATAGGTAATGTTTATACTAGAGATATTATTTCTATTAATGTATAACCTTCTTTTAAATGTGTCAGTAGTTAAATCCTTTGAGCTTGAGCCCTTCTCAGAAATAACAATATTCTTTGGAGTTGCTTCAATCTCGTAAGCATAGTTTCCTGTTCTATTTGTACTACTTAAATTAATTTTTCCCATATGTATCTCCTTATAAATTTAATATGTATAAAAATTATAGCATAATGTTGTTTTTTTGTAAAATTATGTAAAATGGGGCACTACACAAATATCTACATTTTACAAAACAAAAAACACCGTTTTATTAATAGCTTTAAACGGTGTTCATCGACTAACTATTTTAATTCACTGAATTCATCTTTACCCACGTAGCAAAGTGGACATTCAAAATCATCAGGTAAATCCTCAAACCTTGTTCCAGGTGCAATTCCTAAATCTGGATCTCCAACTTCCTCATCGTAGATCCAACCACATACTTCACATATATATTTCATATTTTCTCCTGTTATATAATTTATATATTTATCGTTTATTATTTTTGTTGATTACTTCTCCATAAATAGGTGTTGTAAGACCAAAGCCACCACTGATAGCTAAGATTTGTCCAGTTGTATAAGCTGATTCGTCACTCGCAAAATATACAACTGCTGAGGCTATTTCTTCCGGAAGACCTATTCTATTAAGCGGAATATGCCTTATAAATAAATCTTTAAAATCATCAGATAGATTTTTATCTAAAGCTTCTGTCCTAGTCATTCCTGGCAAAACTGCATTACATCTTACATTATTATGAGCCTCTTGGGAAGCAATTAGCTTTGTTAAATAATTTATAGCCGCTTTGCTTGTTCCATATGCAACCTGAGAAACATCAGGAACTATACCGCCAATAGATGAAATATTAATGATACTACCACCTCCAAAGCTTGCCATAAACCTTGCTGCTTCTTGGCTTGACAAAAACACACTTTTCAAATTTATATTTACTATATCTAAAAAATCATCAATCATTGTATTTGCAAAATCTAAATCCTTCTTTGGATTAGAGGTTCCAAAATTATTGACCAATACATCAAGATGTCCTTCATTTTGAATAACCTCTTTAATCATACTTGAAAATGTTTCAGGTTTTGTAGCATCATTATATACATATTTTACATTATATCCTTGTTTATTTAAGCTTAGAGAAATATCCTTTGCAAGCTCTAGGTTTCTAGCAGCCATATAAACTATAGCTCCTTCCTTAGCACATGACTTTACACATGCTAAGCCAATTCCTCTAGTGGATGCCGTTATTAATACAACCTTATTCTTTAACCTCATTTTAAATTATCTATCCTTTATTAATATTAATTTTTGGCAAAAGCTGAACTAAAATAATCCCAATCACAACAAAAGAAATCTCAACTAAAGATAAGATATGAATTGATCTTACCGCTGCAGCTGCCTGTGAAACCTCATTTGTTGTTAATGATAAGTAGCTAGTAATTTGGTTTGTAAATAATGGTACAAATATTGCTACACCAAATGGAACAGTTAAGTCCCTAAACAAACCATATGTGCCCGTAGCTGAGCCAGCTATTTCAGGTGATAAGTCTGATAATACAACCTTCATAAATATAGATGCATTCCCTCCAAGACCAAGCCCTAAAACTCCTAATGATAATGCAAGCATAAATGCACTAGTATCCTCCGAGAACAAAAGCATAATTGCACATCCAATTAGGGTTAGTAATAAGGATAAGGATAGTACTCTTTTTGGCTCATATCTATCTGTTAGAGGTCCTAAGATAATTGACCCAAAAGACATACCTAAGTACATTATTGAAATTGAATATCCTGAAATAATTATGTTATCAGGCTTTGTATAATTGATAAATACTATAATATTGGTCATATTTGCTTGCATTAGTCCTTGAGTTAAAAATAGTGTTATTATCGATAAGACAAAGGGTTTTCTAAAAATAAATTTAGAGGACAATGCTGGATTTTTTACTCTTTTTTCAACTATGATTAAGCCTACTAATGAAAGTATAGTTAACACAAGCACAGCCACTGTGCTAATTGATA
>JAZNYN010000214.1:0-3003 GCA_045594405.1 Anaeroplasma sp. | reverse complement strand
TGACACTAATATATAATATATTAGTATCGCGTTTTTTATATTTATATATTAATATATAAATTAAAAACTTTAAAGGTTATAAAAAGGAGTAGTAATTATGAAATTTAGAAAGGTGCTTCTGTTAATAACGATTGGTCTTGTAACGTTGACTGGTTGTTCTGTTAATGAAGAAAATGGGAATATTAATAGAAATATTTCTGAAGTAACAGAATCAAACAAGGTTAGCCTAAATGTTACACAAGCAGACTTAATTGCTGATATAACAGATAACGAGAAATATCTGAACAAAGATTTATTTCATGAGGTTGATACCTTAGATGATTCAGATAACATTAGCATTATTGTTTCTTTAAATTCATCTGGCTTAGCTGATACATTTAATAGTAACAATAATGGCTATTCTTCTTTAAGTGAATTTGTTAATTCTCAAAATTCATACTGGTCAAAGAAGAAAATGATGAAGACACAAGAGGAGTTAGCTAAAATTTTAGTTAATGAAGGTTACATTAATAGTGTTAACCATTCATATACAACATTGTTTGATGGATTTTCAGCAACTACTACATATGGTCAATTTAAGAAGCTTCAAAAGGCAGGCTATGACATTAAGCTTACTATATCTGAGGTATATTCTTTACCTGAGTATAACGTAACAAGCAATTCAAGCTATGAAGCTGTTACAAATTTCGTTAAGGTTTATGGTACTGGTATTTTTGATTCAAGTGGCTGTGGCTATGATGGTAATAATACATCAGTAGCTGTATTGGACTCAGGCTTTGATATTCATCATCCTGTATTCCAAAATATGCCATCTACACCAATGATATCAAGACAAGATGTTGAGCAAGTATTATATGATACTGAGGCTTATTCATATTTCAACAATATCAAGGTTCAAGATGTTTATATGAATTCAAAAATTCCATTTGTATATGATTATGCTGATAAGGATCCAGACGTTGCACCATACGATTCAGAGCATGGTACACACGTTGCTGGTATTATTGGTGGTTCTGATGAGGTTATTACAGGTGTTGCAGTAAATACTCAATTAGTATTAATGAAGGTATTTGGTGATATCAATAATGGTGCAATCCAAGAGGATATCCTTGCGGCATTAGAGGATGCTATTTTACTTGGTGTAGATGCAATCAATCTTTCACTAGGTACAGCATGTGGCTTCTCACGCTCATCAGACAATGAATATATTAATGTTGTTTACGATAAGATTGAGGCTGCAGGTATTTCGTTAATAGTAGCTGCAAGTAACGACTATAGCTCAGGTTATGGTGGGGAAAGCTCAAATACAAACAAGGCAACAAATCCAGACTCTGCAACAGTAGGATCACCAGGTACATTTAGCTCTACACTTTCAGTTGCATCTATTTCAGGTGTGAAGAGTAAGTATGTTGTTACTGATGATGGTTATACATTCTTCTATAACAATGCTAATAACAATGCAGGTGAACCATATGATTTCTATGATATGCTATTTGAAAAATTAGCACCAGAGGATAATTATCTAGAGGTTGAATATGTTACTGTTCCAGGTGTTGGTAAAAAGGTAAATTATTCAAATATCGATGTAAATGGTAAGATTGCATTAGTTAAGCGCGGTGATACTACATTCGAGGAAAAGGCTGCAGTTGCATTAGCAGCTGGTGCTATAGGATGTATCATCTATAACAATGTTGCAGGTGATGTATTTATGAATGCAGGTAACAAGCTAGGCTTAGCACTATGTTCAGTTTCAATGGACGATGGTGAATATCTAGCAGCTAAGTCATCAGGTACATTGATTTTAGATAAGAGCTATTTAGCAGGTCCGTTTATGTCTGAATTCTCAAGCTGGGGTCCAGTTTCAGACCTTTCATTAAAGCCAGAAATTACTGCTCATGGTGGTTCAATCCTATCAGCAGTTCCTGGTGGAGGATATGAAGAGATTTCAGGTACATCAATGGCTTGTCCAAACCTATGTGGTGTTGTAATTTTATTACGTCAAGCACTAAAGGAAAAATATGTAGATATCACACCAGTTGAATTAACAAAGCTAGCAAATCAATTGTTAATGTCTACGGGTACAATAGTACTTGATGAAACTGGTAACCCTTATTCACCAAGAAAGCAAGGTGCTGGTTTAGGTAATCTAGACAATGCGTTAGCAACATTAGCATATCTTTCAGTAGAGGATTCAACTAAGACTAAGCTAGATCTTGGGGATGATCCAAAGGAAACTGGTGAATATGAATTAGTATTCCAAGTAAACAATACTTCTAATCAAGAATTAAAATACAATTTAACAAACCTTACAATGACTGAATCATTATCTAAGGCTGACCCTGCTTACGTAGCTGAGAAGGCATATATGCTAAATCCAACTACTTCAGCAACTGTTAATGGTGCTGGTAATATTTCTGGTAATGTTATTACTGTTAATCCAAACGGTACAGTAACAGTTAAATATACATTAAAGCTTTCAAAGCAAGAAATTAAGTATATTCAAAAGTCATTCGTAAATGGTATGTATGTTGAAGGCTTTGCAGTTTTAGAATCATTAAATGAGGATGGCATTGATTTATCTATTCCATTCCTAGCATTCTTTGGAGACTGGACTGTAGCCCCAATGTTTGATAAGACTTATTATGAGGTTGAAAGTGAAGCACACAATGGTTCAATCGATGAGGAAGATAAACTAAAAGCTGATTATTATGCAACTACTCCTTTAGGTACATATTATTATAGTTACATTATTCCTCTAGGAACTTATGTATACGAGATGGATGAAAATGCTTATGATCCAATCCCTGCAACAGAAGAGCATGCTGCTATTGGTTATTCACTTGAAACAATTAATGGTATTACTACTGTTTATGCTGGTTTATTAAGAAATGCTAAGAAGATGACAACAGTTATCAAAAATTCTGAAACTGGTGAAATTGTATATGAGCATGTAAAATATGATGAACACAAGGCATACTTCGGTGGCTCTGTAATTCCAGGTTA
>JAZNYN010000213.1:0-3367 GCA_045594405.1 Anaeroplasma sp. | reverse complement strand
TATGTTGATCCAGAAAATCCAAGACCTAAGGGCTATGGTAATAGTGATGCATTTTCCATTACAAGTACAATTTTAAGTAAACAAGAATTTATTAATAGAATGAAGAATATTCAAACTAATATTGAATCTCAAATAATACTTATTTGTGATTTATATGTAACTATGCGTAGCTTTAAATCATATAAGAAGGCTTATAATCACAAGATAACTATGAATTATATGGAGGATCATTTTAGACATTATTTTGATCCAATAGTGTTTGAACGCTTTATGCGCTTTAGTGCAGACTTTGAAACTATTTATAATGAAAATTAGGAGGTATTTATATGAAACATGAATTTATAACAAGCAATGTTTGTTCAAGAAAAATTAGTTTTGAAATTAATGAAGAGGGTAAGATTACTAATGTGTCATTTTTAGGTGGCTGTAATGGTAATTTAAAGGCTATATCTAAGCTAGTAGAGGGACAAGACCCTAAGAAGGTAATTGAGCTTTTAGAGGGCAATACTTGCGGTATGAGAAACACAAGCTGTGCTGATCAATTTACAAAGGGCTTAAAGGAAGCACTAGCTAAGGAAGAGGAGGCAAAGTAAAATGAGAAGATTTTTTACTTCTGAATCAGTAACTGAGGGGCATCCAGATAAAATTGCAGATCAAATTTCTGATGCTATTTTAGATGATATTTTAGCTCATGATTCAAATGCACGTGTAGCTTGTGAAACTATTTGTACAACTGGCTTAGTGTGTGTATTTGGTGAAATAACTACATCCCATTATGTAGACGTTCAATCAATTGTTAGAAAAACTGTAACTGAAATCGGTTATACACGTGGTAAGTTTGGCTTTGATGCTGATAACCTTGCTGTTATGTGTGCTATTGACCCTCAATCACCTGATATTGCTATGGGTGTTGATGAATATGAGGAGCATGAGCAAGGTGCTGGTGACCAAGGTATCATGTTTGGATATGCTTGTGATGAAACACCTGAATATATGCCTATGGCTATTTCATTAGCTCATAAGCTAGCTAAGAAGCTTACTGATGTTAGAAAGGACGGAACATTATCATATTTAAGACCAGATGGAAAAACTCAAGTTACTGTTGAATATGATGATGACAACAATATAAAGAGAATTGATACAATCTTAATTTCTACTCAGCATTCTCCTGAGGTTGAAATGAATCAATTAGCATTAGATATCAAGCGTGAGGTTGTTGATAAGATTGTTCCTCAAGACTTAATTGATGCTGAAACTAAATTCTTATTCAATCCTACAGGACGCTTTGTAGTAGGTGGCCCTCAAGGTGACTCTGGCTTAACTGGTAGAAAGATTATTGTTGATACATATGGTGGTGCTGCTTGTCATGGTGGTGGAGCATTCTCAGGTAAGGATCCTTCTAAGGTTGACCGCTCAGCATCTTATATGGCAAGATATATTGCTAAGAACATTGTAGCTGCAGGATTATGTAGAAAGTGTCAAATTCAATTATCTTATGCAATTGGTGTTGCACAGCCTACATCTGTTTTAGTTGATACGTTTGGAACTGCTAAGGTAAGTGAGGATGCTATTTCTGAAAAGGTATTTGAATTATTTAAGCTTACTCCAAAGGGTATTATTAATACTCTTGATTTAAAGCGTCCTATCTATCAACAAACTGCTGCATATGGTCATTTTGGTAGAACAGATATCGAGCTTCCTTGGGAAAAGCTAGATAAAGTTGATGAATTTAGAAAAATTTTAAAATAATAATATGTGTTTTGTAAAAAAAGTTGTATAATATAAATACACTAAATATAAAGGAGAATAGAGTTATGTTTTTAATGAATATTATACCTGTTGCAGTAGGTGTTGCAATTGCTGTTTTATTAATTATTGTTATTTGGTTTGTTTCTGTAAGAAATAAATTTGTTAGAATGGAACAGGATATTGAATCTTCTGTTTCTCGTATTGATGTATATCTTACAAAAAGATATGATTTATTAACTAAGATGCTAGCAGCAACTAAGGGCTTTGCTAAGCATGAATCTGAATTATTAGTTAAGGTTACAGAAATGCGTAATCCTAGCTCTGCTCAATCTCTTTCAGAAAAGTCTGCAATTAACGCAGAAATGGATGAAGTAGCTAAGAGTATTAATGTTGCTGTTGAAGCTTATCCTGATTTAAAATCTGATAAGGTATTTGTTAAGCTTCAAAGTGCAATTTCTGAGGTTGAAGAAAACCTTCAAGCTGCAAGAAGCAATTATAATTCTAATGTATCTGTATTTAATAAGGCAATCTTAGTATTCCCTAATTCAATAGTTGCTGGCTCTAAATTTACTAAGAAGGACTATTTTGAAGCAGAAGCAGCAAAGAGAGAAGACGTTAAAATTGAATTTTAAAAAGAGATTTTATCTCTTTTTTCTTTAATACTTAAGGGAGAATGTTGATATGAATGATTTATTAGAAAAATTTGAAGCTGAACGTAAGGGTATATTTAAGAATAATGTAATATATGGTGTTGTTGCAGGTGTTGCAATTGCTTTATCTTTTTTTCTTACATATGCAATTGAATTTCCTGTAGCATTTGTAGGAATACCTGTTGCTATTGTAATGGTTATTTTGATTGTGAATAATACATCGAAATTTAAAGTTAAGGTTAAGGATTCTATAGTGCCTGGTATGATTAAGAATCTTCTTGGTGAGGATGCAGTGTATGAAAAGGAAAATGGGTTATCACTAGATGATGCTTTGGCTATTGGAATTTATCGTTATCCTGATAGATATAATTTATCTGATTACATTGGTGCATGTTATAATGGCGTACCATATGAAATGTGTGATGTTACACTAGAGGAGCGTCATGTAACACATGATAGCAAGGGTAATAGACATGTACATTATGATACATACTATAAGGGTAGAGTTATTAAGATTGATTTTCAAAGAAGTCTTGATTTTGTTGTAAAAATTATTGAGGGTCGTCATTTTTCTTTATTTGAAAGAGACTTTCAAAAGGTAGAAACTGAGGTAATTGAATTTAATGATAAATTTGATGTGTTCTCAACAAACAAGGAAAAAGCATTTTATTTATTAACACCAGCGTTAATTAGAAAAATGCTAGAGCTTGAAGCTATGTACCGTGGAAGCATGAACTTTTATATTGATGGTAATTATTTTTATGTTTATATAAATGATTCTATTGATGCATTAGAGGTATCAGTTTCAACTCCGATAGATTCAAAAACACTTGATGTTATTAGATCACAAATTGAAATTGGCTCTGCAATAATTAATGAATTTGGTTTAGATTCAGATAAATTTAATGAGAATTTTTAAATATAAGGCAAGATTTTTGATCTTGCTTTTTATTTTTTGAATAAATATG
>JAZNYN010000212.1:0-3032 GCA_045594405.1 Anaeroplasma sp. | reverse complement strand
TTCTTCTAAGCTAGTATCCTCTAATATATTGTTAATAGCTACTGAGCCTAAGCCCAATGTAGGCTCATACACTACATTAGATAACTCATCATCATAAACCTTAATACCAATTCTCATCGCGTCCTGTGGATTAACGGCTATTGCCTCACCACCAGCATAGACTGTACCACCAGCGTTAAGCTCGTTTGATAGCTCAACCTGCTGTGCAACGCTTGAAATGTATGACGGTCTTCCTAAGCTTGAATTTGCAAATGTAAGAATTTGAGTAGTTGTTGCTATATCCTTTGAAGAGTCTATTCTAAACCATAAATCAAATTCAACATAATGGTACTTAGAAGCCTCCTTCATTTGATAATAGCCATCTAAAATATTGGAAGGATCAATAGTTTCAAAATAATCTAGGTTCTTAGTAGTAACACATGAAAAGTAGATTTTTTTAAATTCGGCCTCTACCATATCATCTGATACCTCTGATACCGAAACACCTAGCTTTTTAGCTACTATTGCCTTTTTAACTGAATCTACTGAAATAGCCGATTGAAATCTTTCGCCATCTGTTGAAATTAACAAACCTTCAATATTTTCAATCTCTAATTCAAACTCATCTGCCCATGCGTCTGCGTTTCTTGCAAACCATGCGTAGGTAGTAGAGGTTGCTGTTAGCATTAATGCGAATAATGCTATAATACTTAATACTAATTTTCTTCGGAATTTCTTTAACATTTACCAGCAACCCCCTTTCCTACAACGTCTATTTTAAATTTGCTTAAATTACTTTAATAGTTAGCTCAAATTGGATAGTAGAACGATATAGATCCTCTGTACATTGTGGATCCCAGCCTTCTACCCATACAAATACTGAATACTTAATATAGCTACCTTCCTCGTTTAGGTTACCTGGAGACATCGGAAGAAGATAATCCTGCTCTGTATATACGATTCTATCATCCTTAAACATCTTTGGCTGACCGATAGATTCATATGAAGGATATTCCCAGTCAGGCTCATCTATAGCTTGATAGATTGTGTACTTACCAGTTTTTTCATTAAAGGACATAACTCTTATTGCTTTATCTAAGCCTTTAGTAACCTGAGCTATGTTCATTTCAAATTCAATATTAACAATTGAATCACCTGTGTTAGCTACATAAAACGTATAGCAGTACAAATCAACTAATTCTTTATTAACACCAGTGTTTGCAGTTATTTCCTTTAAATCCTCAACACCATCGTTCATAAAGTAAAGAGCTGTATTGTTTGATATGTTACCAATACCATCAGTTGTTATCTTATCACCATATGTGCTAATGTCGTTTAGTGACTCTGTTATCGCAATACTTGTTTCGATATCACCCGATTGAACCTGTACAACGAAGTTACCAGATTGACTACCCATTAGTAAGGCTACTGCGATAATAACCGATGTGAAGAAGAAAGCGGCAAGTAATGTTATCTTAAAACTAAGCCTCTTAAACATAGATACTGTTTTAAACATTAATTAATCTTCCTCCTTCCTTATAGAAAACAAAAAGTTGCCATTGATTCAATGACAACTGGCTATCCTAATATAATGGACCCTATAGCTTTGCGTCACTAGATTTCTCTAGCTTTGCCTTTTTACAGTTTCATTATAAATGAATTGCCAAAATCTGTCAATAAATCAGTTGTAATTTTATTTAAAAATTATAGAAAAATTTGTCGAAATTTAGGATTGTTGCTGCTTTTCTCTAACAATTCTATTAAGAAGCTCATCTGGACTCTCCTCGTAAGCATCTTCAGCGTCCTCGGTGATAGTACGGAACTCGTCTGTTTCTTCAAGTCTAGTAACCTCATCAAGTAGACGTTTGTACTCACGACGCTCAATATATTCTTCAAATGCTTCATAGCTCATAGGCTTTGCAAAGTAGTAACCTTGACCATAACGAATAGTTTGGTTCTTAACATATTTTGCTACTACTGCAGTTTCAATACCTTCTGAAATTAGCATCTTTGAATTATCAATTGAATACTTAATTAAAATTTGTAATAGCTTCTCTTTCATGAAGTTATTATCAATATCTCTTAGGAAGCTTCTACCAAGCTTAATTACGTCCATAGGAGAACGTGTAATTGTTTGAACTGACTGACCATCTAGGTCGAACGCATCTACAGCAATCTTAAAGCCGAAGTCACGAAGCTTATAGATGTTAGTCTTAATTGTTGCTAGCTTTTCAACCATTTGGAACTCTGAAATTTCTAGCATGAAGTTATCAGCTCTTGCATTATGCTTATTCATTAATGCAATGAATGAGTTTGCAAGCTCTGGATTAAGTAGCTGCTTAGTTGATAAGTTCAGTGAGAATGTTAATGGGATAGTAGGATACTTTTCCTTAAGCTGCTTATGAATACGAATCATAGCTTCAACACCCCATTCACCAACCCACTTAATATCTCCTGATTGCTCTAATACCTTTAAGAATGTATTAGGAGCTTGAACACCCTTAGTTGGATGGTTCCAACGCATTAAGCACTCGGCACCAATTATTGTCTTATCATATAAGTTAACCATTGGTTGATAGTATAATACGAACTCCTTATTAGTAATCGCATGCTTAACCTCACGGTAGTAAGCCATGTTATCCATTTCATCATCTGAAATAGATGCATAATATGAAGTAAACTTATTACCACCATCACGCTTAGATACATAAGTTGTAAGCTCTAGGTTTGTGTATAGCTCTTCAAATGTAGAGCCTGCAACTGGATATGTAACTAAACCAAGTGAGGCAGTAAGTGTGATATTTTCACCAATAATGATTTGGTATTGAGAGTTAACTGCATCAAGAATTTGGTTAGCTACCTTTTCAATACGGCTTCTATTATCCTCATCCTTGATGAAGATTAAGAACTCATCACCATCATATTTACACAAACTAGCTTTATATGGAAGTACTCTTAAAATACGAGCTGCCATTTCCTTAAGTAATTGGTCACCTGTTTTTTCACCGAATACCTCGTTAACATCAGCGAAGCCATCTCCGTCAACTGAAATT
>JAZNYN010000211.1:0-4554 GCA_045594405.1 Anaeroplasma sp. | reverse complement strand
TATGTAATCGTGCTGGAAAGTTAATTTCTGGTACGGATATGGTTTGTGATTATTTAGCATCTGGCAAGGTATGTTATATATTTTTAGCCAATGATGCAGCTGATAACACAAAAAATAAAATACTAAATAAAGCATTTTATTATAATGTGGAGGTATCTGAAAGCTACTCCTCAGTTGAGTTATCTCAAGCAGTTGGGAAGCTTAACCGTATGGTTTTAGGAGTTACCGAAAAAGGCTTTCTAAAAATTTTAAAGAAATAAGGTGATTTTATGGCAAAAAAGACTACTAAAAAGTCTGAAACAAGAACTTCGAATATTCCTGCCAAGGGTCATAATAATAAGAAGGAACAAGTAAAAGATAATGGCATTCTTACATATAAAGAGGGCATGACTGTAGCTGAGGTTGCAGAGGGATTAGGTAAAACAAATGCTCAAATTATTATGAAGCTAATGCAATTAGGTATCATGGCTAACCAAAATCAATCAGTTGATCGTGAGACTATTGAGCTTGTAGCAATGGATTTTGGATATGAGCTTAAAAATGAGGTTGTTACTGATATAACTAGATTTGATGAGTTTACTATTGAGGATGATGAAGCATCTTTAGTTTCTCGTCCACCAGTAGTTACAATTATGGGTCATGTTGACCATGGTAAAACTACATTATTAGATACTATCCGTTCATCACGTGTTACAAGTGGTGAAGCAGGTGGTATTACTCAACATATTGGTGCATACCAAGTAAACCATAATGGTTTTGTTATTACATTTATTGATACTCCAGGTCATGCTGCATTTACTCAAATGCGTGCTCGTGGTGCTGAGGTTACAGACATTGTTATCTTAGTTGTTGCTGCTGATGATGGTGTAATGCCACAAACTGAGGAGGCTATTGCTCATGCTAAGGCTTCAGGATGTCCTATTATAGTTGCAGTAAATAAGATTGATAAGCCAACTGCAAATCCTGATCGTGTAATGGAAGAATTAAGTCATTACGGATTATTAGCTGAGGCTTGGGGTGGAGACACGATCTTTGTTAATATTTCAGCATTAAAGGGATTAGGTGTTGATAATTTACTTGAAATGATTCAATTAGTTTCTGAAATGAACGAATATAAGGCTAATCCAAATCGTCAAGCAATTGGTACTGTAATTGAAGCAAGACTTGATAAGAATGTTGGTCCTGTGGCAACATTATTAGTAAAAAATGGTACATTAAAGGTTGGAGATGTAGTTGTTTGTGGTGATACATATGGTCGTATTCGTACAATGCAAGATGATAGAAATATTAGATTTGCTCAAGCTACTCCATCTACAGCAGTATCAGTAACTGGTTTAAATTCAACTCCGCTTGCTGGTGATAAATTCATGGTATTTAGTGATGAATCTTTAGCTAGAGATACAGCTGAGGCTCGTGCTTATAAGACTAAGATGAGCGAAAATGAAGGTAAGAAGGCCCTAACATTAGAAGAAATGTTTAATGGTCACGATGCATCTAAGGAGCTTAACCTAATAATTAAGGGTGATGTTCAAGGCTCTGTTGAGGCTTTAAAGGCTTCATTAGAAAAGATTAATGTAGAGGACCTAAAGGTTAACATTATTCGTGCAACAGTTGGTGCTATTACAGATACAGACGTATCATTAGCAGAGGCATCAAAGGCTATTATTATTGGCTTTAATGTTAGACCTATGGCTTCAGTTCGTAATGAAGCACAGGTTAAGGGTGTTGAAATTCGTCTTTATAATATTATCTATAAGGTATTAGAGGATATTGAAGCTGCCTTAAAGGGTATGCTAGCACCTGAATACGAGGAAGTAGTAACAGGTCAAGCTGAGGTTAGAAGCTTATTTAAGCTTTCTAAGGTTGGTACTATTGCTGGTTGTTATGTAACTGATGGTTCTATTGAAAGAAACTCATTAGTTAGAATTTTAAGAAATGGCGTTGTTATATTTGAAGGTAAGATGGCATCATTAAAGAGATTTAAGGATGATGTTAAGGAAGTAAGACAAGGCTATGAATGTGGTATTACAATTGAAAACTTCAACGACATTAAGGAAGGCGATGTATTTGAAGCTTCTGTAATGCGTGAAGTACCTAGATAATGGGATTATCAATTAAAAGATTAGAATCATTAGCCTTAAGAGAATTAGCAATTCTTTTAAGAACAGATGCAAAGAACCAAAAGCTTTCCAACATTACTGTTACTGAGGTTCGCATAACTAATGATTTATCATTTATGACTATATATTTTACCTTCTATCAAGGAAAGGTAGAAAATTATCTAGAGGCTTTGGAAAGCTGTAAAGGCTATATTCGTACTGAGCTTGCTAAAAAGCTAAAGGCACGTAAAATGCCACAGTTAATCTTTAAGCATGATACGGCATTAGAATATGGTAATCATATTAATGAATTACTAGCTAGTGTAAATAAGAATAACAATGAATAAAAGGCACTTATGAGTGCCTTTTTTAATTTTCAAATTTAATCTTTATATATTTAATTTCTAATGAATCAACATTGGATTCTATTTTAAATGAGTTATTTTGTATTGGAGTTTTAAATGTTCGGAATTTAGGAGTAGATAGCTTATCTAAATCACTTACCTCATCTATTGATAAAATATCTTCTAATCCCATTTCTAATGCAATATCATATGCAGAGCCACTGTCCTTACCTAATCGATATTGTGTAACTATAGCAGTAGAATACTTGTTAGGTATATTATTGAAGTTTAATACAAAATGATTTACATTATTATTTTCAAATGGTGCATATCTATCATCATTACTAATCTCAAAATAATCACCAGATGCATATAGTGGAGAGAAGTGCTCATAATTGTATAAAATGATTCTTAAGCCTTTTTTCGCTTTAGTAATAAAATAACCCTTGCCACAATGTAAAAGCTCATTATAAAGACTTGTAATAAATTTATATGCATAATATGATGACTTCTTTATACCGTTATATGTAAATAAGCCGATACCACCATGGAAGGTTTTTTCAGGAATCATCGATTCATCTGCTATATCTGATAAAATGCTGTTTCCAAATGCATCAATTGCATCATAGTTTTCTAATAAATTTTTAGTAACATAACAAGAGTTAAAAATAGTATCTGAAAGTAGATTTCTTCTAGAGGTAGTAAAGTTAAATTCAGTTAAATGAATTTTATTACCAGAATAAAATTCCTTTTGCTTTACAAAAGATAAAACCTCATTTAATAAATCAGGATTATTAGAAAGCTTTTCTGGATTTGGATTATCCTTATACATTTCTGATAAATCATTAGAATAATAATGAATATATAATATATCAGGATATGCACCATTTTCTTGGGCATATTTTAAGAAATTCTTATCCCATTTAATCGTTTCCTCACATAAAGGAAGTAATGCTGGAGAGCCAAATATAATTTGATTATCTATTTCCTTAACCTTTTTATAAATCATTACATATAGCTTATAGAAATCTAAATCATTTTTAAAGCCATATGCTCGATTTGTTGTATCAGGTGCATTCCAGAAGGTAAATGGCCAGCTTCTTACATTATGCTTTCCATATCGTTCAATAAGATGCAGAACAACATGCTCTATTAAATCAATATACTCATCATAGTTTTTAGGCTTACCAATTGTAGTTGAGTTATCATATGTTATAGCATCATCTACAGCAAGAGATTTTGGAATAAAGGAAAGCTGTACAATAGGTTTTAGGCCTAGTGATAATATATAATCAAAAATTTGATCAAAATAAACATATGAATATCTTAATTCATTATTACTTTTTTTACATACATGCATACTGTCATCTAAAAGACCTATAAATGACACATATTCAAATTTTAAGTCTTTTTTAGCCTCTTCAAGCATCATTCTAATATTATGATTTAAAAGGTTATTTGCATGCCCAATTGTTAATGATTTCAGCCAGTTTCCTTTTAACTGCTTAGTTGTTTTATCAAAATCACATTTAATGTCTGTAATGATTGAATTTTTAACAATTTTTACAGGTAATTGAAGATTTGTATCATATATGCTAAGAAGCTTATCTAAATATTTAGTCTTTTTAAAATCAGATTCAAATATTGAATCTGTATTTTTGTTTGTACTAATATTTCGACGATATTCAGAAGGAGAAGAATTATATATCTTCTTGAAGGCTCTTACATAGCCTCTTGGATCTGAAAATCCATACTCATTTGCTAATATATTTACTGGGATTTCAGTGTTCATTAAATCATTCATTGACTTATTTATTCTGATTTCATCATAGTAGTCTTGGAAATTTTTACCCATATTTTTTTCAAAAAATTGTGATAAATATGGTACTGTAAGATTAAATTCCTGAGATAAATCCTTTAGACCAATTCCACTTTTAAAATTTTGATTAATGTAGTCAATAATCTTGTTAATCTTAACAAGATTTTTAGATGTTTTAATAACCTTATCATTTGATGTTACTCTATATTTGTTAAGAAGCTCTGCAAAAAGAGTATAAATCATTGATAAATTGGCATATTTCTTATTTTCTTGATATTTAAGATTGTATTTA
>JAZNYN010000210.1:0-6581 GCA_045594405.1 Anaeroplasma sp. | reverse complement strand
ACAAATTTATATATTGAAATACCAGTTTGACTCTTAAAAGTATGTGAGATAGTAGAAGGAGATACATTTACATATTCAGCTATATCATCAATAATAAATGATTTGCCGATATTTAAATTAATGTATTCAATTGCTCTAGCAACAGTCTCGTTTTCTGATGAAATATCAGATTCCTCATGATTTTCAAAGTTGCAATTAATTAGTAGCATTAATTGAATAAATTTAATTTTAAATAACAAATCCTCTCCATATTTTGTGCTAAATGCTGTAGAGCATAAAATATCTAAATAATTTTCTACCTTCTTTTGAGTTTCGTTTTCAAAAGATATTAAATAATTTTTTGTTTCTTCGATATATTTAAATACTTTCTTTAAGTCTGTATTTGGTGTTGATAATTTATCAATAAATTTATCAGTAACATTAATTACAACTCTTTCACACTCGTGATTTGGCATTTGTTCTAATACGTGTAAAGTAGAAGGAGTTACTAATATCATATCACCTGGCTTAACATTATATAGCTTATCATCAGCCTTGAAGGTAAATGTACCCTTTTTAATATATAATATTTCATAAAAGTCATGATGATGTAGTTCCTTTAATCCATCAAATAAAGTAGTTGTTTTAGCTACCATACAGCCTAAACCAACTCCTGCATTCATTATATAGTTTAACGCATCAGTAAGATCAACTCCTCTTAGTGCTGCTAGCTGCTCATCAGTAAGGTCAGTTGCCTTCAAACTATATTTGCTGTTGTTTTGATTTAGATAGTCAATAATTAAGTTTAAATCATATTTGATGTTCATAAATAATCACCTAAAATTATTATACAAATTATTGCAAGAAATGTCAACATTCGTACTAGAATTGCAATGAAGATATGTAAAATATGTTTAACATTATTTTTTTTGCAAGATTTGTAGAAAATATGCAATTATAACAATTTAATTTTAAGTACTTGCATACTATAATTTATAATGTAAGGTAATACTTTATAAATAAAGGAGATATAAAAATGAAGAAAAAAGAAATTCAGTACGATGCTAACGGCAAGCGCGTCTTTAGTATTCGTGATAGCTTAGCTTATGCTGCAGGTGATTTAGGCTGTAATATGAGCTTTGCTTTAAAGGGTACTATGGCAATCTTCTGGACACAATTCATGGGTCTAGAATTATGGTATTCTTTATTATTAATTGTTGTTCAAGTTTGGGATGCAATTAATGACCCACTAATTGGTTCAATGATCGACGCTGATAAGCGTAAATATAAGAGAAATAAATTCTTACAATACATTTGGATTGGTTCTCTTGGTTTAATTGTTGGTGGTGCTTGTTGCTTCTTACCATTCCCTAATGCTCCAATTTGGGCTAAGGTAATCATCTTTATCGCTGGTTATGTAATTTGGGATGCATTCTATACAATTGCTAACGTTCCTTATGGTTCATTATTATCATTAATTTCAAAAGAACCTGCTGATAGAGCTTCTTTATCTGCATGGCGTTCAATTGGTTCTATGATTGGTAATATGCTACCAATGATAATTCTTCCATTTATCATTTACGATAAGAACAATAACTTAAAGGGTGAAATGGTATTCTTAGCTGCATTAATCATGGGTGGATTAGGTTTCTTATGCTTCCAATTCATGATTCGTAAAACTGAAATTAGAGTTGAAGAAGAAGTTAAGTGTGATGATCAACCTAAGTTCAATGTATGGAAGGCTTTAAAGAACTTCTTTAAGAATCGTCCTGCAGTAGGTGCTACAATTGCTGCAATGGGTATGTTCATTGGTATGCAAGGTGCTTCCACAGCTGTTACAGTAGTATTCCAATCATATTATAAGAATGCTCAAATTTCTGGTATTATTTCAATGTTTGCTATGATTCCTATCATTCTATTTACTCCTCTTGCTCGTAAGATGGTTGTTAAGTATGGTAAGAAGGAATTATCAGTTGTTGGTGCAATCTGTTCAATCGTTGGTGCATTAGGTTTATTCATTATTACACCAAGCAGCACGTCTGTTGACTTAATTTTATATGTTGTTTGTCAATTAGTTTATAGCTTAGGTTTAGGTATTTATTCAACTGTATCTTGGGCTATGATGGGTGATGCTATCGATTATAATGAGTGGAAGACTGGAACTAGAGAAGAGGGTGTTGTTTATTCATTACATTCATTCTTCAGAAAGCTAGCTCAAGGTGTTGGTCCTGCATTAGCATTATTAATCATGAATCCACTAGGATATAAGAATAACGTTTATTATGAAGATGGTACTTTAGTTGGTAAGTTCTTATATGAGGTATTAGAGGATGGTACTCGTGTAGTTTCTGATGTAGAAAACACAGCTTTCGATGCCAATAAAGTTACTGCAATTGACCCTTCATTCTTCGATATGGCTACATCTACTAATATGCGTATTTTAGTTGCTGCATTATATTTAGTTGCTGCAGTAATGCAATTTGTTGGTTTAGCATTAGTTTATAACTTAGACAAGAAGACTCTTGCTAAGATGAACGAAGAATTAGAAGCAAGACATGCTTCTCAAGATGAAGTTGTAGTTGAAGCTGAAGTTGAAGCAAAGGTTGAAGACGCTGAATAATCTTTAAATTAAAGAATAATTAGGGTGTATCTAATGATACATCCTTTTTATTTTGATTTATATTGAAAAAAATGACAAAATTTGCCTTATAATTGACAAAATTTGCAACATAAGTTAAAATATATGATATGTTAGGATGTGATGATATGTATCAAAATAATGAAGTAGATTATAAGGAACTATTGTTAAGAGCTTTGTCAAATGAAAATGATTCTTTGCAAATCCCAAGAGAATTTCGTGATAAAATTAAAAATAATTTAAATAATTTAAAATTAATTGATATAAATGATGTGCTTGGTATTTTTGGTACGGATTGTTACGTTGGAATCACGACAGTAGTACATGATGGATTTAAGGAGCTTCATCATCATGATTTTTATGAGATACTTTATATTAGAAAAGGAAAGTTTAGGTTTAAGGTTGACGAAAAGAATTATGAGCTTGAACCAGGAGATATTGTCTTTATTACACCTTCTACATTACATGTTCTTGAACAATTTAATAATGTAGAATCTGAAAGAGTTGTTATTAATGTTTCTGACAAATATCTAGAAAAAATATCATCTGTTAAAACAAATCTTGGTGATGTATTTACTAAGGTTGAAAATACAAAAAACTATTGTGTAACTTTAAAACCTGAATCTAGATCAAGGTTCGATAAATATATTAATAGCCTTATGGAAAATCAAGTATCTGATGAGTATGGTGCAGATATTTTATATTCTATTAAGTTTTCTCAATTGATGATTTTATTGAATGTTTCATATGATGATTCGTTAGAGGTTGATTTAGAAACTGAAAATCCAATAATTGCTGAGTGTGTGGAATTTATCAAGAAAAATTTAGATAAGCCTTTAGTTATTGATGATATTGCTAATTACACATGCTTATCACCATCAACCATTTCTCATACATTTAAGGAACAAACAGGTATATCTGTTCATAGATATATTATTAAGAAAAAGATGGTGCTTGCAAAAAATCTAATTAAGGATAATATTCCATTTAATGAAGTATTTGAAAGGTGTGGGTTTAATGATTATACCTCATTCTTTAGATGCTTTAAAAAAGAATATGGTATTACGCCTAAAGATTATCGAAATTCCTTATTTAACTCAATAAAATAGCAACTAAGTGCCTTTTAGGGCGCTTTTTGTTTTTTTATGTCTAACGTTTTATTTGACTAGTTTTGTCGAAGCTCTATTTTTAGTAATATCTTTTTTTTATAATGTAGAAGGTGATTATAAATGAGTTTAAATGTGGGGGTATATGTTAAGTCAAATATACTAATTCTAAGACTTAACGGAGATTTAGATGATATAACTGTTCCAGACCTAAGAAAAAGGATCAGCACCTATATAGATGAGTATAAAATTAAGCATCTTGTAATTAATTTTGAAAAACTTGAATTTTTAGATTCATCAGGTATAGGCTTCATTATTGGAAGGTTTCATCAATTAAGAAAAAGAAATGGAGATGTAACCCTTTGTAGTATTCAATCAAAGCTTGAAAGAATTATTAACGTATCAGGCTTAAGCAAAATTTGTATTATTAGAGAATCAGAAAAAGCAGTATTATTATCAATGGGGGAATATATAAATGCATAATGTAATTAAGTTAAGCTTTTTGTCTATTAAGGCAAATATATCGGTTATAAGAAATATGCTAGGGGCAATGCTAGTGGAATATAATCCAACGCTTACCTTTGTTAATGAACTTAAGACAGTTGTTAGTGAAGGAATCACTAATTCTATAGTCCATGGATATGATTGCCAAATGGACAAGCTAATTGACATGAAAATAGAAATAGATTTAAAATGCGTATCTATAGATATTATTGATTATGGCTGTGGTATTGAGGATGTGGAAAAAGCTAGAGAGCCACTATTCTCAACTAAATGTGATGAGGAAAGAAGTGGCTTAGGTTTTACCATAATGGAGCTATTTTGTGATAAGCTAATAATTAATAGTCAAGTAGGTAAGGGTACATCAATCCATTTAGAGAAAAATTGGTAGTATATTTCGTTATTATTTGTTAAATAATATTTGTGGTGATTATTATGTACAACACAAAGGAGTATTATCAAAAAATAACAAAAGAAAAAATAGATTATATAGGCTTATTTAAGAAATTTCTTGCAGCATTTGTATCTGGTGGGATTGTTTGTATTATAGGACAGGGCTTGCTTGACATTTTTAAGCATTATACAACTGAGGATAATGCTGGTATATATATGCTTATGTGTATTATTTTAATTGTAGGAATTTTAACTGCAATAGGTATTTATGATGACATAGGACAAAGGTGTAAATGTGGTATAGCAATCCCAATTAGTGGTTTTGCGAATGCCTGTATTTCATCAGCAATGGAATATCGTAAGGAAGGTATAGTTTTAGGAATAGGCTGTAATCTTTTAAAGCTAGCAGGCTCAGTGCTAGTACTTGGGTCATCATGTGCTATTGTTGTAGCATTTTTTAGGTACATATATGAGGTTTTAATGTGAGCACCTTTGAAGTTAAAAATGCATACATAAGCCAAAGGTGTGTAGTTGGTGGTAGGTTAGAATGTGAGGGTCCATTAGGTAATTTTATTGACTATCAATTTTATCCTAATGAGGATAGCTTTGAATCTTCTGAGCTAAATATGGTCAAGCTATGCCTAGATAAGCTACCAATAGAAAAGGTTGATTTAATAATTGCAGGAGATTTATCAAATCAAATTGCTATATCAAGTTATTCTGCAAAAAATATAAATAAGCCTATGCTAGGAATATATGCTGCATGTGCAACAATTAATGAAGGAATTGGAATTGCCGCTATGCTTCTAGAGCAGCAAGAGATTAATGATGTGCTAGTATTTACATCTAGCTATAACCAAACAGCTGAGCGTCAATTTAGAAGTCCTGTTGAATATGGAGGAGAAAGGTGTGATACACAAACCTTTACCTCAACTATAGCTGCTGCTTGCATAATAACAAATAGAAAAACTAAGGTTAAAATAAATAGAGTTACATATGGTAAGGTTATTGATATTGATTTTAAAAATGCAATGGATTTTGGAAGGTGTATGGTTCCTGCAGCAATAGAATCCATACTTGAGCACCTCCATAATACAAACACTATTCCTTCAGACTATGATCTAATACTTACAGGTGATTTATCATCCTGTGGAGAGCCGATAGTCAAAGAAGAATTAATTAAAAAGTATGGTAATGTAGATAATTATCAAGATAGTGGCCTAATATTGTTTGATGTTGATAAGCAAAAGGTATTTGCAGGAGGCTCTGGTCCAGGAACAATTGCTGCCGTGCTCCTTTCATATGTATATCCTAAGCTTGAGAATGGAACCTTTAAAAGAGTTTTGATTTGTGCTACAGGAGCACTTATGAATCCAATTATGAGTAATCAAAAAAGATCCATACCATCCATATGTCATGTTATTGAGTTAGGTGGTGTACTATGATATATTTATACGCTTTTTTAGTTGGAGGCTTAATTTGTGGAATAGCTGAAATTATTATGAATGTTTTTAAGCTTACAGTTGGTCATATGACTAGTATGTTTGTTTGTATAGGGACCTTATTAGATTTTGGTAATTTCTATGACAAATTGATTGACGTTGCGGGTGCAGGAGCTCTTCTTCCAATTACCAGCTTTGGTCATTCACTTGTTCATGCTAGCCTAGAGGGTGCAAGAGAAAGTGGACTAATTGGCTTATTTACAGGTCTTTATTCTAAAACCAGTGCGGGCATAGGCTTTACAATACTTTTAGCTGTAATAATTGCATTGTTTTTTAAGCCAAAAGCATAGATATTAATATAAAGTGGAAATAGACAATTTTTTATAATAATATTGTCTATTTCTTTTTTCTTTATTAATTGATTCATTGTTGTTCATTTTTGAATGACATTATGATAAAATTGATTGAAGAGAAGTCGATATATTTTTAAATATTTTTTGAAAATATATTTATCTTCTTTTA
>JAZNYN010000209.1:0-2801 GCA_045594405.1 Anaeroplasma sp. | reverse complement strand
GCTAATCCAGAAAACGAAGAAATCAAATATATGCTGTTTACTACATATATTCCATTTTTAGTTAAGAATATATCAAGGTCTTATGAGCACTTTGTATATGTTCCTGTATATAGGGAGATAGTAATGGTTAATAGTATTTATGTTGAGGATCCTTTCACTAAGGCAATAATTACGATGGAGGTTTTTGAGGCGTTGTATAAACAATAATGGAGGTTTAAGCAATGTCAAAGAAATTTAATATTATATTTACTGTTTTGTGTACTTTTTGTTTAGTGTCTTGTTCTGTTGCTGGTGGCGACTGGTATTATAATGCCGCAAATAGTGATGGATATTATGAATATTATGATGAAGAAACAGGTGAAACATATTCAGCGATTGATGAAACTGGTTTTGTTGATGCAGATTTAGTTTCCTCATCTTATTTAAGCTTATCTACATCTACATATGCATATACAAATGTTAGAAGATATATTACTGAATATTCTAGTGGATATACTTATATTCCTAAGGATGCGATTGTTATAGAGGAAATGATTAATTATTTTGACTATGACTTTGTTAATAATACAAATGAAGCATTAGCTTCAGTTTTAGAAATAAATAAGTGTCCATGGAATGAAGATACATATCTTGCATTAGTAGGTCTAAAGGCAAAGGAAGTTGTGGCTGATGAAAGACCTAATAACTATGTATTTTTAGTTGATGTTTCAGGTTCAATGAACTCTGAAAGTAAGCTTGGTATGTTTAAGAAGGCTTTTGGATATTTAGCAGATACATTAGATGATAATGATAGAATATCTATTGTAACCTATGCTTCAGGAGTTAAGGTTATTGCAAATGGTGTTAAGGGTTCTGATAGATCAAAGCTATTAGATAAGGTTAATAAGCTTTCAGCAAGTGGCTCAACATATGGTGAGGCAGGTATTCAAAGAGCTTATGAGGTAGCATATGAAAACTTCATTAATAATGGAAATAATAGAATTTTCATTACTACTGATGGTGACTTTAATGTAGGTATAAATAATACAGATGATTTAACAAATTTCATTTCAGAAAAAAGAAATGAAGGAATCTATCTTTCTGTAATTGGTGTTGGTTCAGGTAATACTCGTCATGACATGATGGAAAAGCTTGCTAAATGTGGTGATGGAAATGCATATTATATGGATAGTGAAGAAGAAGCTAAAAGAATTTTCCAAGACAAGTTTGGTGCGCTTGTAAACACTGTTGCTAAGGATACTAAGGCTAAGATTACATTTAATCCTTCAGTTGTTGATATGTATCGTGTAATCGGCTATGAAAATAATAGCTTAACAGAGGATGAATATGAAAGCGAATATACAGATGCTGGTGAGATTTCATTAGGCTTCTCTACAATTGCGTTATATGAATTAAAGCTAAATGAAGAATTTACATTAGATAATGTCTTGAGCTTAGAGGTTAAGTATCTAGATGTTGATAAGAATGAAAATATAATTCTTAATTCAGAATTAACAACTTTATGTAATTCATCGAATGACTTTTTATTTGCATCATGTGTTGCAGAGCTTGGATTATTATTACGTCAAAGCGCATATATGGGAGATGCTTCATTTGAAAACCTAATTACAAGATTAAATACATGTAATCTTGGTGATGATGAATATAAGCTTGAATTTAAGGAGCTTGTTGGCCTTGCATCTGAAATGGATATGTTCCAGGATGTTTATCTAGATTAATCGTTGCAGTAATTGTAATATTTGTATTAGATGTTTCATCAGAACCGATGTATTTTATGAATGGTAATGATGTACAGGTAATTTTAGAATTACCATATCTCGCATATCTTGCTGTCTATATTACGTTTATGTTTGTATATACTAATGTATTCTTTATTATAGAGGATTGGCAGACAGTTAAAGCGAATTATCTTAGACTAAAAGATAAATTAAAATTTAAATACTAAAAAAGACCCAGTAATGGGTCTTTTTACATTAAATACATTAAATAATATATTGCATAAAGAATTACTAGATGTAATGGATAGAATAGATAGAAGCCATATTTTATTTTTTTAATTCCAGGCTTTCCATTATAAAAAATAAGTGGAATAATTGATAATATTTGATATGGCTGAGCACTTAATGAAACTGAATTTAATAACAACAATAATCCAATACCAAACAATATCATCCTAATATGATAGTCATCTAAAACACATAAGTATTTAGGAGCATTGTATTTTTTAAAATATACTAATGATACCAATATAGGTAATAAAACACCTGCAAAGTCATAATCTGCTGTAAAATATGAGTATAAGTAATAAACAGGAGTTAATAATAGAGCTACAGAAAATAGGGTTAAGGATAGCTTAAAACCATAGTCTTTACTTTTAAATGCCCAAGCCTTACCCTTATCTAGTATATATATACATAATGCTGATATAGAAAATGATACAAATACATTTATGTATATATAGCCATCAACTATATAGTACACAATTAGAAATAAAATTGATAATCCGAATAATAACAGTATTCTTTTTAAAGGCTTTTTTGTGTAATAAGAGCCTTCTTGAATAAAGTATGCAAACAAAGGGAATGCCAATCTACCTATTATCCTAAAAATATTTTCAAAAGGGAAAAATAGATATCCTATATGATCTATAAGCATTGATATACATGCGATTATTTTAATTGTTGAGCCGGATAAAAAGCCTAGTCTATTAGGTTTATTAAATGTTATTTCATTCTGCATAATTTTTCTCCTAAAGATATAAATATTATACAAAAAAAGGTTACTTTAGGAAATACATTTAT
>JAZNYN010000208.1:0-14657 GCA_045594405.1 Anaeroplasma sp. | reverse complement strand
ATATTTTGATAAAAGAAGACTTAACAAGAAAGTATCTTTTATTTGTCGAATAATAGAAATATATTGTTTTTTTTGCAACCGTGTTAAAATAAAATTAGAAAAAAAACAGAAAAAATTGAATTATAATAAATATTTATTGTTAAAAAACTAATTTTATAGTATAATGTAATAAATAAGGGGATTCTTATTTAGGTTGGTGTGAAAGGAGTATATCCAATGAAGGGGACAGTAAAGTGGTTTAACGCTGAAAAGGGTTTTGGATTTATCGTTTCTGAAGAAGGTAATGATGTATTCGTTCATTTTAGTGCTATCGTAGCTGAAGGCTATAAAACATTAGATGAGGGTCAAAGTGTTACTTTTGATTTAGAAATTGGCGATAGAGGTCAATTAGCTAAGAATGTGGTTAAAGCATAATTAATTCCGGTAATGAAAGTTACCGGTTTTCTTTTGTTTTAGTATTGCATATATTATAGTGGTGATTAAATGATAAAGGGAAGTATTGCTGCATTAGTAACTCCATTTGATGTTAATAATGATGTTGATTATGATAAGCTTAGGAATTTATGTGATTATCATATTGAAAACAAAACTGATGGTCTTTGCCTGCTTGGTACTACAGCGGAGGCGGAAAGCTTGTCGGATGAAGAAAAGGTAAATATTGTAAGGACTGTTTTAGAGAAAACAGGTGGTAAAATACCTATTATTGTTGGGTTAATATCAAACAATCAGCAAAGAGTTATTGAGATGTCGAAGCTATTTAATAATCTAGATATTGATTCATTTTTAGTTATCACACCATATTATACTAAGACAAACGAATCAGGTATTTTAAAATATTTTACTTATATAGCGGATAATGTAGCTAAGCCTATAATACTTTATAACGTTCCAAAAAGAACAGGCATGGGATTAAGCTTTGATATTATTAGAGCTTTAGCTATGCACAGAAACATAAAGGGGATTAAGGAAGCATCAGGGGATATGATGCTTCAGCAAAGATTAGTGTCAATTATCAGTGAGGAATTTTATCTTTACAGTGGAGATGACCAAACTTTATTAGCATCCTTAGGAATAGGTGCCTCAGGCTTTATATCTGTAATAGCAAATGCTTTTCCTTTAGAGATGAGTACGCTTTATCATGAGTTTGACACCAACATAAAAAAATCATTTGACATATATTTTAAGCTGCTAGAAATTATTGATTCAATATACTTAGAGGTATCACCAATTGGAATAAAATATTTAATGTACGTTATTGGTCTTATTGATTGTAAGTATAGAGTTCCATTAGATGAGCCTGGACGACAAACTAAAAGAGCAATAGAAGAACGAGCATATGAATACCTTAGTAATCTAAATTAAAAAGCTAGGCCTATAGTCGAAAACTATAGGTCTATATTTTATAAAAAATATATTTTTTTGATTTTTGTAATAAAATAGGCTTGTGTTAGGTTGAATAATTGACTAGAAAGGATTATAATATTAAAGGATATAAAAATTCTCATTAGGAGGTAATTAACATATGAGTAATACAAAAAGAATGGCAATCGATGGTAATTATGCTGCTGCATATTCATCTTATGCATTCACAGAAGTAGCTGGTATTTATCCTATCACTCCGTCTTCACCAATGGCAGAGTATACAGATGAATGGGCTGCAAATGGCAAGAAGAACTTATTCGGAATGCCTGTTAAGATTGTTGAAATGCAATCTGAAGCTGGTGCTGCTGGTTCAGTACACGGTTCATTACAAGCTGGTGCATTAACTACAACTTATACTGCATCACAAGGTTTATTATTAAAAATTCCTAACATGTACAAGATCGCTGGTCAATGCTTACCAGGTGTTATCCACGTATCTGCACGTACATTAGCTGCACAATCATTATCAATCTTTGGTGATCACCAAGATGTTATGGCATGCCGTCAAACTGGTTTTGCTATGTTATGTGCTGGTTCAGTACAAGAAGTTATGGATTTAGCTGGTGTTGCACACTTATCTGCAATTAAGACTAGTATTCCATTCTTACATTTCTTTGATGGTTTTAGAACTTCTCACGAGGTTAACACAATCCATCCAATCGACTATAGCGTATTTGATAAGCTATTAGATCGTGAGGCTGTAGCTAAGTTCAGAGCTGAGGCTTTAAATCCTCAACATCCTAAGACTCGTGGTACAGCTCAAAATGACGACGTTTACTTCCAAACTAGAGAGCTTCAAGCTAAGAAGTATAAGGGCGTTAGTGATGTAGTTGAATACTACATGGACGAAATTGCTAAGGAAACTGGTAGAGTTTATAAGCCATTCTCATACGTTGGTGCTCCAGATGCTGAAAATGTAATCGTATGTATGGGTTCAGTAACTGAATGTGCTGAAGAAGTAGTTGAATACTTAGTAGCTAAGGGCGAAAAGGTTGGTATGGTTAAGGTTCACTTATACCGTCCATTTGATACAGCTAAGTTCTTAAGCGCTATGCCTAAGACAGTAAAGAAGATTGCTGTATTAGACCGTACAATTGAGCAAGGTGCTTTATATGAGCCATTATGCTTAGATGTACAATCAGTATATTACAATCAACCAAATGCTCCAATCATCGTTGGTGGACGCTATGGTTTATCTTCAAAGGATACAACTCCAGATTTAGTAAATGCTATCTTCAATAACTTAAAGCTAGCTCAACCTAAGGATCATTTCACAGTAGGTATCAATGATGATATCGATCATACTTCATTAGAGGTTACTGAAACTATCGACGTTTGTGATCCAACAACTACAGAATTATTATTCTTCGGTTTAGGTTCTGATGGTACTGTAGGTGCTTGTAAGAACATTTCTAAGATCGTTGGTGACTATACAGAATATTATTCACAAAGCTATGCAGCTTATGACTCTAAGAAGTCAGGTGGTTCTACTAGATTACACTTACGTTTCTCTAAGAAGCCAATCCGTTCAACTTACTTAGTTAATAAGCCTCACTTCATATCTTGTTCATTAGATGCATATCTAGACAAGTTCGATATGATTGATGGTTTACGTGATGGTGGTACATTCTTACTTAACACTGTTGTTGATAAGGATCATATTGCTAACCGTTTACCTAACAAGTATAAGAGATTATTAGCACAAAAGAACGCTAAATTCTATATTATTGCTGCAAACGCAGCTGCACGTGAATGTGGATTCCGTCCAGGTTTAGGTGTTAATACAATTATGCAATCTGCATTTTTCAAGCTAAATCCTCAAATTATGGATTATGAAGAAGCAATTCAACATATGAAGGAATTCGCAACTAAGACTTATATTAAGAAGGGTCAAGATATTGTTGATCAAAACCATAAGGCTATCGAAATGGGTGGTTCTAAGCTAGTTGAGGTTGCAGTAGATCCTGCATGGGCAAGCTTAGAAGACGAGGCTAAGCCAGTTGATATGAAGCGTCCTCAATTCGTTAGAGAAATTGCTGACGTTATCAATTCAATTAAGGGTGATTCAATTCCTCTATCTACATTCGCTAAGTTCAATGACGACTGCCATATGCCTCAAGGTACTGCAGCTTATGAAAAGCGTGGCGTAGCTACAGATGTACCTAAGTGGTTACCAGATAACTGTATCCAATGTAACCAATGTGCATTCGTATGTCCACATGCTTGTATCCGTCCATTCTTATGTACTGAAGAAGAAGTTCAAAACGCTCCAGAAGGTGCTAAGTTCTTAGACGCAACAGGCTTCAAGGGTTATAAGTATCATTTAGCAATCTCTACATTAGATTGTACAGGCTGCGGTGTATGTTTAACAGTATGTCCTGGTAAGCCTAAGAAGGCTGAAGATGGTACAGTTACTAAGAGTCCTGCATTAGTAAGCCAAACAATGGCTCAATCTAATGAAAATAAGGATGCTGAAATCTGCCAATACTTCTTAGACAATGTAACATATAAGAGCGACGTTGCTGGTACTGCAAACGTTAAGAACGTACAATTTGCTCAACCATTATTTGAATTCTCAGGAGCTTGTGGTGGTTGTGGTGAAACTCCATATGTTAAGGCTGTTTCTCAATTATTCGGTGATAGAATGATGGTAGCTAACGCAACAGGCTGTACATCAATCTATTCTGGTTCATATCCTTCAACTCCATATACTACAAATGCTAAGGGTCATGGTCCTGCATGGGCTAACTCATTATTTGAAGATAATGCTGAGTTCGGATTCGGTATGAATATTGCAGTTGAAACATTACGTGATAGATTACAAAACGTTATGGCATGTAATTTAGATGAAATGCCAGAAGACGTTAAGGCTTTATGTAATGAATGGATTGCTAATAGATCATTCGGTGCTAAGACTCAAGAATTAGCTCCACAAATCGTTAAGGCTATGGAAGCTATTGATGCTCCATATGCTAAGGAAATCTTATCATTAAAGGATTACTTAATTAAGATGTCTCAATGGATCATCGGTGGTGATGGTTGGGCTTACGATATCGGTTATGGTGGATTAGACCATGTTATCGCTAATAACGAAGACGTTAATATCTTAGTTGTTGATACAGAGGTTTACTCTAATACTGGTGGTCAAGCTTCTAAGTCAAGCCGTACTGGTCAAATTGCTAAGTTCGCTGCAGCTGGTAAGCCAGGCTTCAAGAAGGATTTAGCTTCAATTGCTATGTCTTATGGTCATGTATATGTAGCTACAGTTTCTCATGGTGCTAACCCTAACCAAGTAATTAAGGCATTAAAGGAAGCGGAAGCTTACCATGGTCCATCAATCGTTATTTGTTATGCTCCATGTATTGCACATAACATTAAGAAGGGCTTATTCATGAGCCAAATGGAAGCTAAGAAGGCTACTGAATGCGGTTATTGGCCAACATTCAGATACAACCCAGATTTAGCTAAGGAAGGCAAAAACCCTATGACTATCGATTCTAAGGAACCAGATTGGTCTAAGTACAATGACTTCTTATTAAATGAAGGTCGTTATGCTCAATTAGTTAAGGTTGATCCTGAACAAGCTCAAAAATTATTCGAAACTAACCTAAAGGATGCTCAAAAGCGTTATGCTAACTACAAGCGTCTAGCTGAAATCGAATATCCTAATAAGTAATATATAATTTAGGTCTCACTTTTTGTGAGGCCTTTTTATTTTCATATTATTAATAATATGGTATAATTATTATTAGTTTGGAAGGTGAGGTATTTTTATATGGAAAAAATTACAAGCTTTACTATTGATCATTTAAAGCTTATGCCAGGGCTATATGTATCTCGAGTAGATGTGATGGATGGATTTTATTTTACTACCTTTGATATAAGAGTTACTAGACCTAACTTTGAATCAGTTATGGATACAGCTGTATGTCATACTATTGAGCATTTAGCTGCTACATATTTTAGAAACTATCATTCAGAGGATATGATGTATTTTGGTCCTATGGGATGTCGTACTGGCTTTTATTTGATTTATCGTGGAAATAGAACTGTTGAGGATACAATAGAAGATGTTAGAAATTGCTTTAAATTTATTGTAGCTTTTGAAGGAAGCATTCCTGGTGCTTCAGCTATTGAATGTGGTAATTACTTAGATTTAAATTTAGATATGGCTAAATATTATGCTAAAAAGTATTTAGATGTTTTAAGTAATTAGCTAGGATAATATTAACGTAAGATAGAGAAAATACTAAAAAGATAATGATGTTAATGAGCATAAAAGCTTAAGTTAATATATTGGCAGTACTATATAGTACTGCCTTTATCCATAATAGGAAGGAGAAAGATTATATGTTTAAAATAGGATGTCATATGTCAATTACAAAGGGCTTTACACATGCTGCAAAGGAAATAGTAGAAATGGGTGGGAATACCTATCAATATTTTTCACGTAACCCACAGGGCGGTAAAGCTAAGGAATGGGATCAAAAGGATTTTGAGAGCTTTGTAAGCTTTGCAAAAGAAAATAATATGGCTACACTTTTATGTCATGCTCCATATACTCTTAATGCAGCATCAGAAAAAGAAGAAACAAGAGAGTTTGCGTTGATGTGCTTTAAATCTGATATTGAGCGTTTAGAAAATTTTGATAACGCATTATATAATTTCCATCCTGGAAGTCACACTGGACAAGGTGTTGAAATTGGCGTTGATAAGATAGTTGATATATTAAACCAGGTTTTATTTAAGGAAATGAAAACTAAGGTAGTCCTAGAGTGTATGGCAGGTAAGGGCAGTGAAATAGGTAGAAGCTTTGAAGAAATCAAGACAATTATTGATAGGGTTGAATTAAAGGAAAAACTAGGAGTATGCTTAGATACATGCCATGTCTATTCAGCAGGCTATGATATAGTAAATCGTTTAGATGAGGTACTAGATGAATTTGACAGAGTGATTGGTTTAGATAAATTAGTTGCAATTCATCTTAATGATTCAAAAATGCCTTTTGCATCAAATAAGGATAGGCATGAGAAAATAGGAGAAGGAACTATAGGTCTTGATGCGATTGTTAATATAATCAATCACCCTAAGCTAAGAAACCTACCATTTTATTTAGAAACTCCAAATGAAAATGATGGTTATAAATTAGAAATAGAATTGTTAAAGAGTAAAAGAAAGTAATTGTTTGCGTTACTTTTTCCTATAATTTATATTAAATAAAAATTATAATTAAATTAATGAGAGGAAGTGAGAGAATATGTTTGCATTTGTCAAAAGCATGTGGTGGTTTGTCAAGAAAGAATGGTATCGTTATATATCGATAGTAATAGTAGGTTTGCTATTAACACTTATTAATCTTGTTCCACCTATTATTATAGCTAGGTTAACTATGGGTGTTGATCAAAACACCTTAACTGAATCATTTTTGATTTATGATATTTTCATTCCATTTGTCTTAACTATTATTGGAATCTATGTTATTTCAACTACAAAAAGAGTTTTCCAAAATAGATTAAAGGTTAAGCTATATTATGCTTTACAGGTTAGATATATGGAAAATATTCTTATTCAAGATGCAACATTTTTTGAGAAGTTTCAATCTGGTGATTTATTAACCAGAGCCTTAGGTGATGTTAAGGCGGTTAACTTCTCAGGTGGTAATAGATTGCTAAATATATTTTTAGAAACAATGACAGTAGTGGTTACATTTGCTGCAATGTGTCTTATTAATTGGAAGCTTGCAATATGCTGCTTTATTCCACTTTCTTTAATATTCTTTGCTAATTTCTTCTTGCGTAGAAAGGTAAAGAAGAATTGGAAGCTAGTTAGAGAAAAGAGCTCACTAATGGGTAATGTAATATTAGAGAGTGTAACTAATGTACGTACTATTAGAGCCTTCTCTAAGGAAGAGGAAAACTACGAAAAGAATTTAAGATATTCTAATGATACATATCAGGTTGAAAAGAAAAATCTTAAAATTAACGTTTTATTCCAACCAATGTTTCAATCAATTGTTGCTGTATCAACTATAGTTTGCTACGGCTTAGGTGCTTATTTCTATAGCTTAGAATTAATCACATTACCTTTAATTGTTCAGTTTATTTTATACTTAAACAAGTTCCAAGGACCACTTACAAATATTGGTAACCTTTTAAATAACTTCTATCAATCATTAATTTCAGCAGATAGATTAAATGAAATATATGATTCAAAATCTGCAGTTATTGATTATGAGCAAGCAACAAACCTAGATAATATTGACAAGATAGAGTTTAAAAATTTCTCATTCAAATATATAGGTGATAGAGATTATGCCTTAAAGAATGTTGATTTAGTTATTCAAAAAGGTAAGACATTAGGTATAGTAGGAAAAACAGGCTCAGGTAAATCTACACTAGTTAGACAGCTTGTAAGACAGCTACCTATATGTGAAGGAACATTATTTATTAATGATAAATCAATTGAAAGCTTCGGACAAGAATCAGTACGTTCTAGGGTTGGCTATGTTCCACAGGAGCATATGCTATTTTCTAGAAGTGTAATGGAAAATGTAGCGATTGGCTTAACTGGTGCATCAGAGGAGGAAATAAATAATGCTATAGTATTAGCTGACTTTGAAAAGGATATTGATAATCTTCCATATGGCCTAGACACAGTTGTAGGTGAATATGGAGTTACCTTATCTGGTGGACAAAAACAAAGATTAGCTATCGCAAGAGCGTTCCTGAAGGATGCAGATATTCTTATCCTAGATGATTCATTATCAGCAGTTGATGGTAAGACTGAGGCAAATATTATTAACACCTTAAAATTATATCGTAAAAATAAAACAAATATAATTGTTGCTCATAGATTATCAGCAGTTGTTCATGCTGATGAAATTATTGTACTTGATCAAGGTAGAATCGTAGAGCGAGGTACTCACGATGAGCTTATGGCTTTAGGTGGATGGTACTTCGAGCAATATCAATCTCAACAAATTGATATGGAAGGCGGTGATGAATAATGGCTAAATTTGAACCAATGAAGAAAACCGCACTTTTCTCTAGAACACTAAGATATTTTAAAAAGGAAGCAGGCTATATTGCAATTTGCTTAATTCTAGCAGTAATTGTTGCTTGTCTTTCTGCGATTACTCCATTTATTACAAAGGAAATATTAGATAATTATTTACCTAATAAGGATTATTCATCTGTTACTAAGGCTTTAATTATTTATGGTGTTATTTTCTTTATGCTTGCTGGAGGTAGATATTTATATCAATACCTAATTAATCTTACAGGTATGCACATTGAAAAAACAGTAAGAGAAGAAGCGATTAAGAAGGTTAATTATCTTCCAGTAGATTATTTCTCATTAGAGCCTGATGGAAAGATAGTTGCTAAAATCACATCAGATTCAGCTGGTGTAAGAATCTTCTTTACAACGATGTTTTCTATAATCCAAGCATTATTAAACATTGCTATTGTTTATACAGGTGTATTAATTATGGAGCCTAAGCTTGGCCTATTAGTTTTAGTTTTGGTTCCAATCCTTTCTGTATGGATTACAGTATATCGTAAGAAGGTTCATAAGTATTATGTAGATTTACGTGAGACTGGTTCGCGTATTACTGGTAAGCTTAATGAGCTTATTACAGGTGCCTTAATTATTCAGGATTTTAATCAAGAGGATGAAATGATGGATGAATATAAGGAGCTTGTAAATTGTTATAACACAAACGATAAGAAGGCAAATACAATTAATATTTATTTTGGTTGGGAGCTACTTCAATTAATTAAGCTAATTGCTGAAATAGCATTATTAATGTTCCTAGGCTTCTCATCAATCAATGCCTTTGGTGTTGTAATTTCAATAGGCTTAATTTCAGCATTTACTGAAAACCTAGATAAGATGGTAAATCCAATTAATGCAATCTTTAATAACCTAAATGAGCTTGAGGATTCAATCGTTGGTGCTACTCGTGTATACATGTTTATTGATGAGGAAGATGATACTAGAGTAAATGATGGAGATGAAGCTCCAATGAATATTAAGGGTAATGTAGATTTTGAACACATTAGATTTGCGTATGTAGATAATAAATACGTTCTTGATGATGTATCACTTCATGTTGAGGCAGGTATGAAAATTGGTATTGTAGGACATACTGGCTCTGGTAAGTCTTCGATGATGAATTTACTTCTTGGCTATAATGATTATCAGGAGGGTAGGTTATTAGTTGATGGTGTAGATATTAAAACATATAATAAAACATCATATCGCCATAATTTAGGTATTGTGCTTCAAACACCAGCACTATTTGCAGGAACTATCAAATCGAATGTTACAATGGAGCGTAATTATACTGATGCTGAGGTTATTGACGTATTAAAGGCAGTGGGTGCTGAATATATGCTTAACAAGACAGAGCACGGTATTAATATGCCAATTTCATTTAAGGGTGAAAATTTATCATTAGGTGAAAAGCAACTAATATCCTTCGCAAGAATATTACTTAGAAATCCGAAAATATTAGTATTAGATGAGGCTACTGCTAATATTGATTCTGAAACTGAAACAAAGATTAAAGAGGCTATGGATGTTGTTGCCAAGGGAAGAACTACATTTATTATCGCGCATAGATTATCAACAATTAGTGATGCAGATCAAATTGTTGTATTAGATGAGGGTAAGGTAGTAGGACTTGGTAAGCATCAAGAGCTATATTTAAATTGTCCTAATTATAAAGATATGTATGATTCTCAGTTTAAAGAAAGAGAGATGAAAAGTTCATTATGAAAACAAAGATAGTCACATGTAGTACATCATCTATCGATTATATTCCACATGAAGGAATAGATGTAATTCCATCAGTTATTGTATTTGATGAATTAGAGGAATATCGTGAATATGTAGATTTAAGCTTTGAAGCATATTACAACAGAGTATCTCATGATAAAAAGGCTAAGACTTCTGCTAACTTCATTACATATAATGAGCTGATTAGAAAAATTAGAGGCTATGAGGCTGAAGGCTATAAGCAGGTAGTGTTTGTTACTGATAGTGAGGAAATATCAACCTTCACTAGCCTTGTTCAATTTATAAAGGAAGAGGACTTCACTATTAGAGTAAAGCTATTTAACACTAATACCTGTGGATACCCTCTTGCCTATATAGCAAACATAGCTAATCAAATAGCTGAGGAGCACACAAATTATTCAACCTATGTAAAAAAGCTATCATTTTATCGTGATAACAATAAAATATATTTTATTACTCAAGATAAGAAAGCAGCTAAGAATAATATAATTACATCAGTATTATCATTCGATGAGGGAAAGCTAGTAACTATTGAAATTGAAAAGAATACTACAGTTAATGACTTTGTTAAGTCAATTTTTGATAAGCAGGCTAATAATAACATTACACCCTTCATACAATATACTAACAACTCTAGAAATGATATTTTTGATGAGGTAGAAAATCTAATGATTGATTATTATTCAAACATTAGAAAGGTAAAAAGCTACCCATTAAGTCCAACAGTAGCATTAAAGATTAATAATCTAACTATGGCTGTAGGCTTTATAAGAAATGAATAAGTAGATTAAGCACAGCATTACTAAATGTTGTGTTTTATCTTTTTTTACGCTACAATTTCGCTATTGAAATAGAAAAAACAACTGCAAATTTATAGACCAATATGGGTTATTAAAATATAATCATATCGTGTCAAAGGGGGATTTTTATGACAACAGATGAAAAAAATTGCAAAATTCAAGTTTTGGTATATAATTAAATTATTAAATACTTAAATTTTTTAAGTATTTTATGGGGTGATTATATGAAGGTTTTAATTGTTGGATTAGGTTTAATAGGTGGAGCATATGCTTTGAGATTAAAAAACAAGGGATATACTGTATATGGTTCAGATATAAATGAGAAGGCATTAGAGTTTGCAATGAAAAATAATTATATAGATTATGGATCATTAGATTCAAAGGATTTTATATCTGAGGTTAATTTGATTGTGCTATCTTTTTATCCACAAGCAATTATTAGCTATTTAGAGGCTAATGAACACTTGTTTAAAGAAAATCAGGTAATTACAGATGTGTGTGGTGTCAAATCATCATTTGTAGAAGAGGCTGCTAAAAAATGTGGTAAGGCAATATATTGCTCGCACCATCCAATGGCAGGTAGAGAAAAGGTTGGAATTGAGCATTCACAGCTTTGTGTATTTGAGGATGCAAACTTCCTTATTACCCCAACTGAAGATACACCACAGTTTGCAATAGATATGATTAATAAAATGGGTGTTGATTTAGGCTTTGCTAGATTTACAATAATTGATATAAAAAAGCATGATAGAATGATTGGCTTTACATCACAGCTTACACATGCTATTGCAGTATCACTTGTAAATAGTGATCATGATGATGATACAATTAACTTTATTGGTGACTCATATCGCGATTTAACAAGAATTGCGATGATAAATGAGAGTCTTTGGAGTGAGTTATTTTTAGAGAATAAGGAATATTTATTTATGCATATTGTTTCCTTTGAAATGGAGCTTGCTCAGCTTAAATATGCTTTAGCTAATAATGATAAAGAAAAGCTAGAGGAGCTTTTTAAGAAATCTACAGGTATAAGAAGGAGGATGGAAAAGCAATGAAATTAAATATTAATTTAGGTAAATCTTCCTATGATATCTTAATCGAAAAGAATTTAATTGATAACTGTGCTAAATATATTTTAGATGTATATCAAAATAAAAATGTATATATACTTACTGATTCTAATGTTGAAAACCTTTATTTAGAAAGTTTGATTAAGGCTTTATCAAAGGATTTCGATGTTGACTATGTTGTAATTCCTGCTGGTGAGGAAAATAAGAATATCAGCACATACGCATATGTGTGTGAGGAGCTTATAAAGAAGGATATCAGAAGAAGCCATCTTTTAATCGGCTTAGGTGGTGGAGTTGTGGGAGATATTTGTGGCTTTGTTGCGGCAACAATTTATCGTGGTATTAATTACATCAACATTCCTACAACATTACTATCTCAGATGGATTCATCCATTGGTGGAAAAACAGGTATTGATTTTTATGATAGAAAAAATATATTAGGTGCATTTAAGCAGCCATTATTAGTGCTTGTTGATCCTAGCACGCTTGCTACTCTAGATAAGCGTGAGCTTGCAAGTGGGATGGGTGAATTAATTAAGCATGCAGCAATCGGTAATAAGGAGCTTTGGGATATTCTTAAGACTAAGCCTGAAATTACAGAGGATATTATAGCTATGAGCCTACTTGTAAAGAAAAGGGTAGTCGAAGAGGATGAGCTTGATATGGGACAAAGAATGATTTTAAATTTTGGTCATACCTTTGGTCATATCATAGAGCTTAAGTATGGCTATAAGCATGGTGAGGCAGTAGCTGTAGGTATGCTGATGGCAGCAAGATATGGTATTGATATGGGTATAACAAATCCATCTGTTTATACTGAGCTATATAATATTCTTATGCTTTACAATCTTCCATGTGATGAATATGATTATAATCAATATTTAAAGGAAATTGCATACGATAAGAAAAACATTGCTGGTACAATTAATATTGTTTTAGTCGATGAAATAGGCTCAACTAAAATTGTTAAGGTTAATGAGAATAGCATTAGGAGGTAATAATTATGAATGTTTTAATTAAGCCTACTAAGCTTCATGGTGATGTAATTATTCCACCATCAAAAAGCCTTTCTCATCGTGCCATTATAGCCGCTGGTCTTGCAGAAGGAAAAAGTGTAATTTCTAATGTTATGTATTCAGCAGACATCTTGGCAACTATTGAGGCAATGGAGGCAATGGGTGCTGATATAAAAAAGCTAGAGAATTCATTAATAATTAATGGCTGTAGAGGCTATAGAAAGCATAACGTAATTGATGCAAATGAGTCTGGTTCAACTATTAGATTTATGATTCCTATTGCTTTAACTGTTGATGAGCCTATCACCTTTATAGGAAAGAATAATTTAGTCAATAGACCATTAGATGCATATTATAATATTTTTGATATGCAAAAAATAAGCTATCATCATGGTGATACATATTTACCGCTTGAGGTAAATGGTGGTCTAAAAGCTGGTGTATTTGAAATTCCTGGAGATGTTTCTAGTCAGTATATCACAGGTCTTTTATATGCATTGCCACTTCTTAAGGGCGATAGTATAATTAAGATTACTACTAATTTAGAGTCAAAGGGATATGTTGATTTAACGCTTGATATGCTATCTAAATTTGGAATAGCTATAACAAACAATAATTATGAAGAGTTTATAATTAAGGGAGACCAAGCATATAAGCCTTGTAATTATACTATTGAGGGTGACTATTCTCAATCAGCATTTTTCCTTGTTGCTGGTGCGTTTGGTAATGACATAACTCTACATGCAATGAACCCTAATTCTCTTCAGGGTGATAAGAAGATTATTAAGGATTTAGAGGCTTTTGGCTGTGAGGTTATTACTGGTGTTGATACTCTTAAGGTAGGTAAGGCTAAGCTTAAGGGTGCTACAATTGATTTTTCACAATCCCCTGATTTAGGTCCTGCTCTTTCGGTATTAGCCGCATTATCAAATGGTAGTACTGAATTTATTAATGCTGGTCGTCTAAGAATAAAGGAATGTGACCGTATTACGTGTGTAGCACAGGAGCTACGTAAGATGGGTGTAGAGGTTATAGAAAATCCAAATGGTATGGTTATTACTGGCGTTGATAGATTAAATGGTGCACAGATTGATTCGCATAACGATCATAGATTGGCAATGGCGTTTGCCATGGCCGCAACAGTTAGTTCATCACCGATTAGGATAATAAACGCTCAATGCGTTAAAAAGTCATTCCCTAGCTTTTGGAGTGTGTATGAAGCATTAGGAGGAAGCGTACTATATGAAGAGTAAATTAGATATTGCACGTGAAATAATTAATGATGTTGATGAAAAGATGCTAAAGCTATTTAAGGAGCGTATGGAGGCTGCTAGGATGGTTGCTGAATATAAGAAGGAAAATAACCTACCTATTTTAGATAGCGGTAGAGAAGAAGCAATCATCAGCAAGAATCTTAACGCCTTAAATGATGAGGACCTTGAGGAATATTACCTAACCTTCTTTGGTGGTGTTCTTGCAGCATCAAAGGATTATCAAAAGGATTTAAATAAAAAGCACTATGCTTTAATTGGAGAGAAGCTAGG
>JAZNYN010000207.1:0-5062 GCA_045594405.1 Anaeroplasma sp. | reverse complement strand
AGAGCGATTTATATCCGCAATGCGGCAAATGCTGGCAACCGTAATCTTTTCAAAGGGCTGCTCGTCAAGTAATGATAAGAATATGTCCTTTATCATCTTACGGGTTCTTTTGATGCGCCTGTCCTTGCGTATTGGGTTAGTTGTTGTCATATCTTCCTCTATTAGATTTATCGTTAAATTAACGAACATAAGCTTATATTATGTAGTTTAAACTACTCTTGATTGGTGATTGAGGATTGAAACCTTCCTTTTTATAATATACCATATAATTATAGTATTCAAAATCTAGATTAACATTTAAATATCCTATTATACCATAATACTTAGATATAGCATTAAAATTAATTTTATTATTAGAAGAAGCATCTATATCCCTTATTATATAGCTTGTAGATGATGAAATCTCAGCATAATAATTTTCATTATCAGGAAGAATAACATAGTTAGATTGAGGCTTTGTATTCCAAACAAAGCCACTAGCACATACTACATCTGTAGTAGCACTATAAATCTTATAGGTGAATTGAGCACCAAAAATGTCTATATACATTTCGCCATCTTTTAGTGCTGGAACCTCTATTGTTTTATACCCAGAAACTAAATCCTCCTCAGTGAATTCTAATCTAAATTCCTTATAGCCCTCTAGACTAAAGATAATTTCACTTTCATCTCTACTAGGCAACCTTAAGCTAAATTTATTTTTATTAATCTTTAAATTTGAATATTCGCTTGGAGCCTTGATTTCTAAGGTGTCAAGCTTAGTAACACCTAATACAGAAATTTCGATTGTTGATATTAATTCATTACCAAAGCTAATGCTTTTTTCAATAACATCAGCTGTCATTTCACTAGATTCAACGAAAAGTGTTTCCGTCTTATACTCAGAAAACGAGAAAGTAATATAAACATCCTTAATATATGGGATAGTATGAGTATATACCATGCTTGACTTATCTAGGCTACCCTCACCAAAGCTCGCACTAATATCAGGTACTATCTCTGAATCAATTGAAACAACTATAGTTTTTCCCTTATAGATTGTTGGCTTATCACAGCCACCTAATAGGAAAATAGCGAAAATAGCTAATGATAATAAAATATTTTTTAGTTTATTTTTCATATCTATTCCCCCTATTATTTATTGTCATCTAGCACCTCTAGGATAGGTGCTTTAGAAACTCTATGTGTAGCTATTAAAGAGAATATAATTGAAATAATCATATTAATAACTACTAATATTACAAACGAAGCTAATATATAAATTGGATTAAGTGATATCTTTATAGTAATAAGCTTAGCATACTCACTATTCATAGTGTAATTAAATGCAAAGTAAATACCTGCACAAATACCACCACCGAATAATGCTGTCCAAAGATAAGAGCGCTTAAATATTTCTAAAACCTCAACAAAGTAAAGCATTAATACCTCTTTACTCTTCATACCAATCGCTCTTAGCATACCAATATAATGCTTACGTGATTGAACCGCATAATGAATAGTATTATATAGATTTAGCAAGGTTGCAAAGAAAATAATACCACCAAATATTGCTAAAACCAAGCAGACATATGTAAAGATATTATAGAATAATCGATAATTTTCAAATGTATCTGTCATGTATCTACTAGCGGCTATAACCTCTTCATTTGATGTTGAAGAATCAATAATCAATGAATCAATAATTGATACTGCTTTATTAGCACTTGCGTATGAATCAAATTCAATTAATCTCTTAGAAACAATATGTGCTGTATTAATATTTGAATAGTAATCAGCAATATAGCCTAATGGTAAAAATACATATCCGTTTTCTATAGCTGTGCCAGCTAAATTAAAAGGTGTATTTTTATAATAAAATGAGTATTCATATTCATAATATTCACTATCACTAGCTATACGAATTAGCTTTGGCAAATAAGCTTCATTAATTGATTCGCTAGTAATCCAGAAGGCAGTACCATAATTTGTATACCAGCTAGATGTTCCCTCCTGCATCATTCTTGCATTAGTGTTATAGATATCAGAATTAAATATACCTACAATTTTATAGTTTATTAACAAATCAACCTTCAATCTATCATATAAATCAAATGCATCGGTATTATTCTCATATATAGAATTAGTAATATTTTCATGTCTAACTAGTAATGATGATAGTGAAATAGTCTTACCCACAATATCATCACCTAAATTATAGGTTTCAACAAAAGAGCTAGAAAGCATTATTTCACCCTTAGAATTACTAGAAAACTCACTACCGCTAACTAATGGATTTTCACCACCAGCAGCATCATAATCACATTGTAAAAATAAGCTAGTAGTTTTGTCCATATCAATAACAGACATACCAAATGCTCGATCTACTGATTGCTCAGATGGAATTTCTCTAGTTGGCTCATTAAGCTCTATTGTTATTCCATCGATTGTAGCAAATAAAAAGCATACGCTGTTTTCTTCGTTTTCCTTATCAATTTGTCCACATGATAAATTATATTGCATGTATTCAATAGTATTTTCAACATTATCTAGTCCATCAAGCTTAGCCTCATCAAATACTGATTCAGGATAAGTAGTATTTGCCACTTCATTTGTGATTGAAACATCAAACACTCTAATGCTTGATTCTTGATTAACCTTTTGGTTTAGGTCAATATAGAAGGCCATCGCAATAAATAGTAAAGGCATAAGTAAAATTAAACCAAAACTAATACCTCTTACTGTGGCCTTAGTAGTTTTCTTTCTAGACTTTAAGCTAATCTTAGCTAATCTTCTATAATCCTTATTAGTCATACTATGCCACCTCACTTATTACTGCCATAGGGTCAGTTTTAGCAATCTTAGCCATACTACCTCTAGCAAAAATTAATGTAAATGCTATGAAGAAAATCATAATAATTACTGGAACGTAAATAGGTATTGCAAATGTAATTTGATATCCAGTCTCATGAATATAGCTTGAAAACATTGCATCAATTAACAGTTCATTAAGACCACCTAATATTGGACTAGCTAAAACTAATGTTAAAAATGCAAGTATTACACCTAAGCAGATTGTAGTAATTGATTCCATTTTAATTACCGATTTAAGGTCCTTTTCATTTAAGCCTAGGGCTTTTAAAAGTCCAATAAACTTCTTATTCTTATCAACTGAAATCATAATAGTATTAGCAAGTGATCCAATTGAAAGTAATATTAATACTAGTGTAAAAATGAACGCTAGGGCTATAACAATAATACTCATTAATTGCATACTCTGTAATTCACTTGCAGCATCACCGAATACATAGAATGTATTTTCTCTTTCACCAACGACATTCTTTAAATCCTTTTCAAAGGATATCATTCTATTTCTTAGCTCATTAATACTAAATTCAATTTTTGAAACATCATAATAATAATATAGCTGTTCAACATGAATATCATCATTAGTAGATAATATGTATTGTAAATCCGCAATTACCTCAGTGTTTGATTCTAACATATTATCCTTTGAATCACTAAGCATAAATATACCTATTACCTCAAGCTCTACTACATAATTACCACCATGATCATAATCATAGTAGTAAACTGAGTATTCAAATTTAGATCCTGGCTTTAAAACAATATTATTATTAAGATAATATAGATTAGCATAATTAGCTGATACTAATACCTTATTTGTATTTTCATCACTGGCTGTAGGAAGTCTTCCCTCTAATAGCTCTATCTGCTTAGTGATAGGGAATCTATGATCTTGAAAAGTTATATCCCCTTGAACAGATGTTCGATGCATTGTATATGTGATAGCATCTTCATGTTCCATTGCAACATCAAACACATCATCATATTTATCGCTTCCTATTAAATTTTCATTAGAATAATTATTATAGGCTGTATAAACAGCTGTATTGCTGTTAGAATAATAGGCCTTCATAATCTCAGTTAAATTAGAAGAAAACGAAATACCTATCGCAATAATCGCTGTTAAAAGAAGCGATATAACATAAACAATAATCGTGGTCAGGATGGAGCGTGACCTATTGTTGTTTATATTATGGAGTGATAGCCTATATCTATCAAAAAGCTTCATTACTTAAATAGCTCCTCGTATTTAGTCATGTAGCTAGCAGATACAACTCCATCCTTAATCTCAATAATATTTTCAGCGTTCTTAGCATCCTCCATATTATGAGTAACTAAAATAACTGATTTACCCTTCTTAACAATATCCCTTAACAGCTCCATAACCTCAGCACCATTTTGGCTGTCTAGGTTACCTGTAGGCTCATCAGCTAAAACAATTTCAGGGTCAGAAACTAAGGCACGAGCAATACTTACTCTTTGTTTTTGTCCACCAGAAAGCTCTGAGGCCTTCTTATTTATCTTATCCTCTAATCCTAAATCAATAATTATTTTTTTAGCCTTTTCTTCTCTTTCAGCCTTAGAAACACCAGCGATAGTAAGTGGCATTGCAACATTCTCTAATACAGTAAATGTTGGCTCAAGATAAAATGATTGGAAAACAAAGCCAGTAGTTTGATTTCTGTACTTAGCCAGCTCATTCTTATCTAGCTCATTTAATATTACTCCCTTAGATTCAATTGTTCCGCTAGTAGGGCTGTCAAGAGCACCTACAATGTTCATAAGCGTAGACTTACCACTACCACTCTTACCTAATATGGCAGTAAATTTACCCTCTTCAATTACAAGGTTAACATTTTTTAGGGCATGAACCGATTCCTCACCCTTACCGTAAATTTTGTTAATATTTCTTAAAATAATCATGTGTGTATCCCCTTTCTTATTTAATATTAACTATCGTCTTATAAACAAAAACAAGAGCAAACTGCTCTTGTTATAGTCATTATAGTTTTGTATATCCTTCTGCGTCTAAACCTTTAATAAGAGCATCAAATATTTGTGGAGCGATAAAATCAGCTAAATCTGTATCTATATCTCCTTCGAATACGTCATAACACACCTTATAAGTTTTCTCATAAATATCAACCTCTAAGGTATTACAACTACCTACATTTTCAGTTTCAGTATAAAATAATTCATTCATAAATTTTGTTCT
>JAZNYN010000206.1:0-21566 GCA_045594405.1 Anaeroplasma sp. | reverse complement strand
ATCTAGTTTTTCTTCAATGTTTATTATCTTTAACTCTTTATTTTCAAGCTCACGCTCTATATATTCCTTTGATACACATATAATACCCATATTCTTTTTACAAAACTCTATTAATAAATCTAATGATGCTAATTCAAACTTAGGCTTTAAGCTAACATTATATTTTAATAGATTATTATCTAATACTCTTCTAGAGTGGCTTGAACTTTCTAATAATAAAGTTCTATACCTTGTTAAATCACTTAGATGCTTAATGTCTGAATCATCAAAATCATATGCACATACAAAGACATCATTAAGCTCTAAGCAATTATGAAAACTAAAATAATCCTTAGCTATTGGTGTATGAACAAATGCTATATCTACATCATGCTGTTTTAATAATGTTAATGATTCATTGGTTGTACAATTTGTAACACGATATCTAATTTTGGGATACATCTCCTCAAATTTTTTTAATATATCAATAAGATAATATTTACATATTGTATCTGATGCTCCAATATTTAAAATACCTGCCTCTAAGGTAGATAAATCCTGTAGTGTTTGATTTAAGGAATCTACCTGTCTAAATATATTTTTACAGTAGTTAAATACCTCTAATCCTTCATTAGTAAGCTTTACTCCTTTATTAGTTCTAACAAATAACTGAAAGCCAATTTCGTTTTCAAAGGTTTTGATATTTTGGCTTACTGCTGGTTGAGAGATATGTAGTCTTTCAGCAGCCTTAGAAACACTTTCTTCTACTGCTACTGTATAAAAGCTTTTTAGTAAATTAAGATCATTTATCATTATAAGCACCTCTTATACCAAATATAATTAATATATATTTTACTTATACCATATTTTTTGATAAAATTAAATACGGATGGTGATGAAAATGAAATATAGTGGAACTATTTCAAGAGGAGTAAGAACTCCTATTATTAAAAGAGGCGACGATTTAGCATCTATCGTTGTAGATTCAGTTGTAAGATGTGTAAATGAGGCAAACCTTGAAATTAACGATAAGGACGTTGTAGCTATTACAGAGGCTGTAGTAGGTATTGCTCAAGGTAACTACGCTACTGCTGATCAAATCGCGAAGGATGTAGCAAATAAATTTGGTGATGATACAGTTGGTTTAATTTTTCCAATCATGAGTAGAAATAGATTTTCTATGCTACTTAAGGGTATCTCAAGAGGTGTTAAGAAATTAATTATCCAATTATCTTATCCTGGTGATGAGGTTGGTAATAAGCTTATTAGCCCTGATGAATTATTTGATTCAGGTGTTAATCCATATGCAGATGTATTTACTGATGAGGAATTTAGGAAAATATTCCCTAACACAGTACATGAATTTACTGGTGTAGATTATATTGAATTCTATAAGAATGCATGTGAATGTCCTTGTGAAATTATTTTAGCAAATGATCCTAAGGCTATTTTAAAGTATACAGATTCTGTTATAATAGCAAGCATTCATGAAAGAAATAGAAATAAGAAGCTTTTATTAAAGCATGGTGTTAAGAAGGTTTACTGTCTAGATGAATTATTAACTGAATCAGTTGATGGCTCAGGCTATAACGAAAAGTTTGGTTTATTAGGCTCTAACCTTGCTACTGATAACTCAGTAAAGCTTTTCCCTAGAGATTGTGAAAGCTTAGTACAGGATGTACAACAAAGATTATTTAAGATTTACAACAAGAACGTTGAGGTTATGGTTTATGGTGATGGTGCCTTCAAGGATCCTCAAGGTGGTATTTGGGAGCTAGCCGATCCAGTTGTATCTCCAGCCTTCACTTCAGGCTTAGTAGGTACACCTAATGAGCTAAAGCTTAAGTACATTTCTGATAATGCTTTAAAGGATTTATCAGGTGATGAATTACAACAAGCAATGATTAAAATGATTAAAGAAAAGGATTCAAACCTTGTCGGCAAAATGGAAACTCAAGGTACTACTCCTCGTCAATTTACTGACTTATTAGGAAGCTTATCAGATTTAACCTCTGGCTCTGGTGATAAGGGTACTCCAGTTATTCTAATTCAAAACTATTTCTCTAATTACTCAAATCAATAATTAAAACAAAGCTTTAGGAAAAACCTAAGGCTTTCTTTTTTTCAAATGTCGACAACATTTTTATTGTATGCTATAATTTTTATATAAATTATAGTAGGTAGGCGATGTTATGAATAGCTTTGAACGTAAATTAGTCGATTTCATATTCGAAGAAATTGAATATAACAACAATGACTTTTGCTTAAACGATTATAAGCATAAGGAGGCTCATAAGCTTGTTTATGGCTTCTTAAAAACAATTGTAGATAATGCTGGATGCAATGACTATATTTTTGTTTATGCAATTACTAAATTAGAGGAAAAGCACGGCAAATATATGCTTTCATATCTATTTGAAATTCTAGATAACTATTGTAATTATCCAGATTACTTTGAAGAGGCTGTAGCATTTGCCGCATACTACAATATCGGTCTACACTATTACCGCTATTACCAAATTGATAAGTTATATGAATTTATAACTAAATGTCCTTATTTAGGTATGTTTAGAGATAAGTATCCGCTTGCTTTTGATTCGATTGGTAGATATTGCAGTATGAATGGTATGTTTGATAGAATGCTTCTTTTTGATCATGCTATAATAAGAAATTTACAAAAGTTTAAATCTGAAAATAAAGAAAGCTTTAATACAACAAAATATGGATACGTTCAAACTGGTGATAATGTTGCCGTAAAAATAGGTATCGTTACTGCAACATGCTCTATTTTTGAACAAAGCTTTATAAGAGGTACGCTTGATAACAATATAAAGGCTGATGATAATAATCATTTTTCTATTGACCATGTTGAAAATTTATCTACAAATAAGCTAAATGACTTAATAGAACTACATGATAGCTATAAGAGTGATAATTCTTTAATTAATAATGAAAATCTAGATATCGCAATGAAATACGTTATGCAGGCAATTGACTATAATCCTACATATCCTAAGTATCCGTTTTTAAAGGCACAGCTATTATTCTATAAGTCTATCTTTAATAAGGAGCTAATTAGCTTTAATTTATTATCTGAGATTAAGGAATTACTATCAAAGGCAAAATCATTAGAAAATGTTAAAGCCAATGATTATACATTACGTGTTAGCAAATATGAGCTTTTCTTAAGAAGAGTAGAAAGCTATATGGAAAGAAGCTACACACAAAACAAAAAGGACTTAGAATACTATAGAATTAAAGATGAAATAATTCATATGCAAAGCTGTCCTCCACCTCAAAAAAGAATTAAACCATCAGTAACTGGCTCTGACTCATATGCATTCATAAGCTACTCAACTATGGATTTTAAGAGCGTTTATTGTGATTTGCTAGGTTTTAAAAATAGAGGAATTAGTTTTTGGTACGATGCTGAGGTTGTCCCAGGAGAGCAGTGGCATAAGGTTATTGAGGAAAAAATAAAAAACGCAAGCTGTATAATTTGTTATATAAGCCCTTCGTTTTTAAAGAGCCAGGCTATATATAAAGAGCTATCACTATTTAAAAAATATGATAAGCCTATTATTTGGGTGGACCTAACTGGTAAAAAGCAAATTTCTAAAATTATAGTTGATATCTTAAGAAATGCGGATGCTGATATAGTAAATCAAATTTCATCAAATATGCTGAATATAATAACTGAGCTTGTAGATGATGATGTAGATATGATATCAAGAGATTTAGATCCACAGGCAGATGGTCATATTGATAGAATTGAAAAGGTAATCAAGCAAAAGTTTAATAGTATTGTTAAGACACTATACAGCGAGCACCTAACAGTTAAGAATAACAAGGCTGATTTCATTCCTAATGAGGATTATGTAATTAATGACACCGATAATGGTATATTTATTGTTATGGATGGTATTTCTAGAAAAAGGGATGAATATAAAAATAACAAAAGCATAGCCTTTGACATTAGTAAATGCTTTGGCGATAAAATATATACATATATTAAAAATAACATCAGCAAGTGTAAGGACTTTAATAATGCTAAGCTAATGCTATCAGATGCATTTACTAAAGCAAATAAGTCTGTAGCTGATATGCTATCTAAAAGGACAAAGGAATTTGAAGGAAAGGAATATCCTGGGACTGTAGGAATAGTAGCCTTCACATTAAACAACATCCTATGCTATGGTGCAATAGGTGATTGTATGGGTATCTTAATTAGAGGAAATAACAAGATTATTTTTTCACCTAAGCAAACAACCTTTGCCTTCGATGTGCTAAACCATGAAAAAGAAAGAGAATTATTATATAAGGAATATGTAAATATTACTAGTTCACCATATGGATATGGTGTGATTAATGGAAATAGTAATGCGATAGATTACTTTAATATTTCATATATCAACCTAAATCTAGGTGATGTAGTATATTTAGTTTCTGATGGTGTTAGTGACCTAATCGAGTATAAAAAGCCAAGTGATTATGTTAATTTATCATTGGCAGAAATTATAGCTCAGTCTAACATTCAGGATGAATTAATGAATAAGTCCTATTTTGATGATAAATCTATTATCAAAATAAGCATCGATACTGGGAAATAAGAAATAATAAAAAATGACTTTAGGAATTTCTAAAGTCATTATTTTTTTCTATTTTTAAATAAAAGCCTACTAAGAAATTTTGGTAAAATGATAACTATAATTTTCACCTTGTTCACCTTAGTAAAGTATATGAGCTAGAAAAATTAATTATTCTTTAAAATGCTAAGATTCTTTAGTGGATTTTCTGCATTAACCACATAAGAACCAGATACTACTAAATCACAATAATCACTAACATGCTTAATAGTTTCACCGTTAATACCACCATCAATATTAATTAAGTAAGTGTAGCCCTTTTCCTTCTTTAGCTCACTTAATCTCTTAACCTTATCAACGGCATTAGTCATAAACTTTTGTCCACCAAAGCCAGGCTCAACAGACATTATTAGCACCATATCTAAATATGGAAGCAAATGCTCAATTTCTTCTACCGTAGTATTAGGCTTAATTGATATACCAGCCTTTACATTAAAGCTCTTAATAAGGCTGATAGTATCCATTACATCAGACTGAGCCTCATAGTGGAATGTAATATACTGACTTCCAGCCTCCGCAAAATTTTTGATGTATTGGATAGGATTTTGAATCATTAAATGTGTATCAAATGGCAAATCAGTTATTTTTCTTAATGACTTAATGAATGAATATCCAAATGAAATATTAGGAACAAACACACCATCCATAACATCTAGGTGAATATAATCTAAATCATTTAAAAGTGGGGCTAATGATTTTTCTACATTTGCATAATCTACAGTTAAAATTGATAACGATACCTTCATACTACTTTCTCTCCTTAATTTGACTGTACATCTTTAAATAATTTTCATGTCTTGATGATAAAATTAAGCCTTCATCACATGCAAGCTTTACACCACAATCCTTAGCACCTACAACATGCTTGCAGTCCTTAAAGCGACAAGGATGCTCCTTAAACTCGACAAACAATCCCTCAAGCTCATCTAATGATACACCTAAAACATCAAGCTTAGAAAAGCCTGGAGTATCACCAATAAAGCCTCCGTTAATTTCATATAAAGAGGTTTCTCTTGTTGTATGCTTACCACGACCTAAGGCCATAGATATTTCCTGTGTTTGTAAATTAAAGCCTGGAATTAATGCGTTAATTAAAGTAGACTTACCAGCACCTGTTTGTCCTGATAATATTGTAATATTATCCTTTAGATGCTCTAAAACCTTATCAGTACCCTCGCCAGATTTGCTGTTAACAAATAACACATCATATCCTAATTTTTCATAATAGCCTAGCTTAAATTTAAGATCAGCTAAGGCCTCTTCGCTTAGCTTATCAATTTTAGATACAACAATAAGCGGTTTAATGTTTTGCTTTAGAATATTAACAATAAATAAATCTAATAGGTAAAAAGAAAAATCAGGCTCTATTGCAGCAAAGACTAAAAGAATTTGGTCTACGTTTGCAACATCAGGCCTTATCATTTCATTTTTACGTGGCTCTACATGATCAATCATTTCATTTTCTATATAGGCTATATCGCCAACCTTTGGTGACATACTGATCTCAGTCATTACCTTTTTCTTACTATATGATTTTTCATTAACCTGGTACACCTTTGTTGCACGAAGCTTACCACGTGCCTTAACACTAACAACCTCGTTCGTATCAATAAGCACCTTATATGTACCACCATTCAAATTAACAATTCTTCCCTTTACCATACATTCTCCTACTTAGAAATATACAAGCTATAAGCTACAGAATCCAACGTGCTATAGCATACTAAGGCTATTGGCTTATTAGATTCTATATTTGACTCAACTACTATTATATCATAATTTATATTTAAATCGATAAGTACTTGAATAAAATTATCAATATTAATTGCTGCTAAATCATAAGGCATTCCCTTAGATACATAAATCTCTATAATATGTGGATTACCTTTTTTTATTACTATTCCCTCTTTGATGGATTGATTAATTACTATATCCTCATCAAAGGGAGCAAAATAATAAATTAGATTTGCCTTTAAATTATTTTCATTTAAAAAGCTTATTACACTATCTATATGCATTCCTGATAATGAAGGCATTTGTACATATTGATTTGATGATGAAACTGTTAAAATAATTTCATCACCTGTACAAACCTCATCAAGAGCTGTTTTAGACTGATTTATAATTAGGCCCGGTATTTCATCATCATTTAGTTCATATACAACTGTATAGGTTATTTTATTTTCCTTACAATATTGTGATATATAATCTTGATTCTTATCGTACATTAGCCCTACAAAGCTTTCGTAATGTATTGGGCTTATCCTTCCGATATAAAGGCTAATGGTAGCATTTTTCTTAATAGTACTACCAAAGGAGGGAATAGAATATTTAACCTCTGATATATCTGATTCAATGTAATATATATCAGCGTTAATGTTACTATCATTAAGAAGCCTAATTGCATCAGCTTCTGTATAGCCTGTAAGATTAGGAATAATCAATTCCTCTTTATAATAAATGCTTGGAAAAATAAAAAGATAAAACAACCAGCCTAAAATTGTTATAGCGTTAACAATCCATATATATTTTAGGAATCTCATATATACTATCACCAAATATATTTTTTGCAATATTCCTTATAAAATACAAAAAGCCCATCATATGACAGGCTAAATAATTATTTTAAATGCTTACTTCTAAGCTGTCCACAGGCTGCATCAATATCTCCACCCTGCTCACGGCGAAGCTGAACATTAATTCTTCTTTTCTTTAATACATCAAAGAAGGCAACCATTGCTTCCTTACTAGAACGCTTATATGGCTTTTCAATTACCTCATTATAAGGTATAAGGTTTACATACACGTTTAACCCATGTAATAGATTTGCAAGCTCATTTGCATTTTCCTTACTATCGTTAATTCCTGAAAGCAAGATATATTCAATAGTTACACGTCTATTGGTTTTCTGAATATAATAGCTTATTGCTTCAATTAGCTTTTCAATTGGATATGCTTTGTTTATATACATTATTTGGTTTCTTATTTCATTATTAGGAGCATGAAGTGAAATAGCTAAATTAGCTTGAAGTGGGAAACTTACATATTCATAAATTTTATCAACAAGACCACATGTTGAAACAGTAATATGGCGAGCACCAATTTCTAATCCTAAAGGATGATTAATAATCTTCATAAAGCTAGTTACATTTTCATAATTATCAAATGGCTCACCTATACCCATGATAACAGTGTGGCTAACTCTAACATCCGCAAGCTTAGCTACCATTAATATTTGTAGAACTATCTCATAGGTTTCTAAATTTCTAAGCTTCTTCTTCATTCCTGATGCACAAAACTGACAGCCCATATTACAGCCAACCTGTGTTGTAACACAAACACTATAGCCATAATCATGTGACATTAGTACAGTTTCAATTAGGTTGCCATCATGAAGTCTAAATAAAAACTTTTTAGTACCATCAAATGATTCCTGCATAGTTACACATTCTAATTCATCTATAACAAACTCATTCTTTAGCTTTTGAATGAATTCCTTTTTCATATTTGTTATTTCATCAAACGATGATATTTTGTGACGATATATCCATTCCATTAATTGCTTAGCTCTAAATGGCTTTTCGCCATTTGAGGTTAAGTAGTCCTTAAACATATCCTCAGTAAAATCATAAATATGTAGCATTATTACCACCCATACCTTCCATAATAATATTACAATAAAATATCAATTTTTACAAGAATAAAGGGACTGATTATTCAGTCCCTCAAATACTATCTTAATCTTGCTTTAAATGTAAAGTCTAATCTGTTAAGAATTGACTTGATAACCTTATCAACATCAGCAGTCTCAAATGTCTTTGTAGAATCCTCAAATGTCATCTTGAATGCTAATGACTTTTCATCCTCTGCAATACCTTCACCAGTATAAACATCAAATAGCTCTAATGCTGTTAAATATTTTCTAGCAGTTTGACGTACTAATGCTAATACATCCTCAGCAGGAATATCCTTCTTAACAACGATAGCTAAATCACGTGAAACAGATGGGAATCTATTGATTGGCTCATACTTAAATGGTGCAACATCAGTAGTAATTTTTTCTAAGCTGATTTCAAATGCAATTGTACGACCAACACCAGCTTCTTTAGCAAATCTAGGGTGAAGCTCACCAATAATACCAATCATTTCCTCACCAACATAAATTGCAGCAGTACGACCAGGATGGAAGTTTTTAGCTTCAGTATAAGGCTTGTATGATGCATTTACACATAGCTTACCGAATAATGATTCTAATACACCCTTAAGCACGAAGAATGAAGCCTCTTGCTTAACACCTGCCCATAAGCAAGATGTAAATAATCCTGTAATAGCACCAGCAAGCTTAAGCTCTTCTTTTTCAGCTGAATATACGTTACCAATTTCAAAGAATGAAAGATTGTCTAGCTTACGAGCCTTATTGTATGCAACAGCCTCAATAACACCGTTAAGTAGGCTTTGACGCATTACAGCCTTATCCTCAGTCATTGGCATTAAAACCTCAATTGGAGTTTTTTCAGATAATGTGTAGTTGAATAAATCCTTCTTATTAATTAATGAATAAGTAACTGTTTCATTAAAGCCCATATTAGCTAATGCAGTTCTAATAATTCTTACTCTCTTTTGCTTATATGTTAAAGCACCCTTATCACGAGTTTTTGCAATTGTTGTAGGAACATTATTATATCCATACATACGAGCAACATCCTCAATGATATCTTGTGCTGAAGGCTCAAGATCCATTCTACGAGAAGGTAATGTAATATCATATTCTTCACCATTCTTTGCATATGGATATTGTAATCTATCAAATACCTCTTGAACATATTCATCTGATAAATCAGTACCTAATACTGAGTTAATCTTAGCTGTAGTGATTGTTACATGCTCTGAAGTAATTTCACGTGTTGCCTCAGATACAACACCTTGGTAAACCTCTGCATCACATAGCTCTTGCATTAATTGACATGCATAATCTAAGGCACGCTTAACTCTATTAGGGTCAATCTTACGCTCAAATCTTACTGATGACTCACTCTTTAGGCCTAATCTTGTTGATGTCTTTCTAATTGTAAGTGGATCAAATTGAGCTGCCTCTAAAATAACATTTACAGTCTTATCAGTAACCTCTGACTCTAAGCCACCCATAACACCACCTAAGCATACAGGCTTAGTGCCATCTGTAATAACGATATCTTGCTCCTCAAGCTTACGTTCAATTTCATCTAATGTTGTCATTACCTCATCCTTATATGCATTACGAACTACGATTGTATTTCCTAATTCATCTGCATCAAATGCGTGAAGAGGTTGACCCATCTCGATTAAAATGAAGTTAGTGATATCTACTACATTGTTAATAGGTCTAATACCACTTGCGATTAAGCGTGCTTGCATCCAAAGTGGAGATTTTGCAATCTTGATGTTTGCAAGATATCTTGCATTATATTGATAACAGCTATCAGTATCTAATTTAACTGATACTGGATTAACCTTATCACATTCCTCTAATTCAGGAATAATAGTTGATATTCTTTGATTTAATGCAGCACCAATATCGAATGCTACACCCTCCATAGATAAAAGGTCTGAACGATTTGATGTTGCAGCTAAATCAATAATGTAATCATCAAAGCCTAGATATTCAAGTGGATTTCCACCAACCTCTGCCTCATCATCAAATACATAAATACCATGCTTAAATTCTTCGGCAATATACTTCTCTTCTATACCTAATTCTTGAAGTGAGCAAATCATACCATTTGATTCAACACCTCTAACCTTTGCAGGCTTAATCTTGAAGTCACCTGGAAGAATAGCACCTGGTAATGCAACAATAACCTTTTGGCCAGCTGCAACATTAGGAGCACCACATACAATTTGAGATACCTCACCTGGCTTAATTTCTACCTGGCATACATGTAGGTGATCTGAATCAGGATGCTCAACACATTCTAATACCTTACCGATAGTTAAGCATGTAGCCTCTACCATTGGCCATGCAGTTTCAATTTCACATACATGGGCATTGATTACCTTTTCTAATTCTTCATTAGAAATATTATCTAAATTAATATAATCCTTTAACCAATTCTTAGAAACTCTCATCTTACTTTACCTCCTTGAATTGATTTAAGAAACGAACATCATTGATATAGAAATTTCTAATATCATCAATTCTATTTTTTAGCATTGCAACACGTTCAACACCAATACCGAACGCAAAGCCTTGAATCTTTGTAGGATCATAGCCTGACATACGTAATACATTATCATTTACCATACCAGCACCTAATACCTCAATCCAGCCAGTTTGCTTACACATTGAACAGCCTTCACCACCGCACTTAGCACATGATACATCAACCTCAACAGATGGCTCTGTAAATGGGAAGAATGATGGACGTAGGCGAATAATACGTTCCTCACCAAACATCTTCTTAGCCATTTCTAAAAGTGCTCCCTTTAAATCTGCAAGAGTAATATCTGCACCTAATACTAAACCTTCACATTGCATGAATTGATGAGAGTGAGTTGCATCATCTGCGTCTCTTCTATACACCTTACCAGGACAAATAATCTTAATAGGTGCACCATTTGACTCAATCATAGTTCTTACTTGAACTGGTGAAGTTTGGCTTCGTAATAATAGCTCTGGGTTTATATAGAAGGTATCTTGCATATCTCTTGCAGGATGCCCCTTTGGTAAATTAAGCTTTTCAAAGCAGTTTTCATCTGTTTCAATTTCAGGACCTTCTGCAACGCTATAGCCCATACCAATGTATAAATCCTCTAGCTCCATAATTGTTTGATTTAATGGATGAATACTACCAGAAGATAAATTAACACCTGGTAGTGTTACATCGATAGTTTCATTTTGAAGCTTTGCATTAATAATTGCATCTTCAATTTCCTTTCTTTTTGCTTCAAACATTTCCTCAAGCTCTACCTTGATTTTGTTTGACTTCATACCAATTTCCTTACGCTCTTCAATTGTTAGGTCGCGCATGTTCGCCATAATTGAAGCTATTACACCCTTCTTACCTAAATAGTTAGCCTTAACCTGTCCAAGTGTAGCATTATCCTTGACAATGCTTAGCTCCTCTTGAGCTTGGAAAATCACTTGTTCTAAATTTAATTCCATAAAACTTAAACCTCCTCTGATTAAAATAAAAAAGTCCTTAGAATTTTCTAAGGACGTTATTAACCGTGGTACCACCCTAGTTCTATATATACATATAGCACTCATTATTCCTTAACGCGGAAAACGGATGGGATTAGCATCATTCCAAAAGTGAATTCATAAGAATACTACTATAAGAGCATTTCACCATGCTTGCTCTCTCTCTAAATAATTTCTTCCTACTACGGCTTTTATCTTCATTTTAATATACGTTAATTATTATAACCTATTAAATTAGCTTTTTCAAGGTCAATTTTTAAAATACAAAAGTCAAAAAATCTAGACTTAAATCTTATATATTTTGGTTCTATCTAAAACACCAATTGGATCAGTAAAAGTTTTAGCTTGAGTTTTTTCTAGCTCCTCACCTAAAACTCTAAACTTAGAATCTATTGTGTCAATATACCATAGCACTAATGCTTCTGCAGTCATAGGCTTTTTAGCACTACCAAATACAGGTTGTCCGTGGTGTGATACTAGCATATGCTCTAATATTAAAGCTTCCTCACAATCCTCATATCCAAGCTCCTTAGCTGCACGCTCAATTTGCATTGCACCTAATACAAGATGTCCTAAAAGCTGACCCTTTAGTGAGTATTCAGTATTTACAACACCAGTAAGCTCAATTGTCTTACCTATATCATGAAGTAAAATACCTGCATAAATATAATCCTTATTTAGATATGGATAATTTTCAATAAAGCCATCAGCTAAATGTAGCATACCAATGCTGTGATATGCTAAGCCACCCACATAAGCATGATGAAGCTTAGATGCAGCAGGGTAAATAAAGAAATCATCCTCGTTTTCCTTTATTAGCTTAATACAAATATCCTTAATGATTTTATTATCAATCCTATCAATATACTTATAAACCTCTGGCTTTGCATCCTTACTGTCGATTGGTGCCTTTGGAAAAAACTCTCTTAGCACCTCTTCTTTAGTTACAATATCAAACTCATCAATATGCTTAGCGCTATTTAAATTATATGAAACACGCTCAGTTCCCTCTACCCTTGTCACATCAAACTCATATACCTGTCCAATAGTAAAGGAATAGTTTAATGCAGGGTTAACCTTAACATTATAGCTATTTTCTTTATCCTTAACTGCTACGTTATATACACCATCAGATGTATTTATAGCATTAACCTTTGCAATAATAATCATACTATCTAATCTCCTTGAAAATATATACTCCGGCATCCTTTAAATTATACACTGTGCTATTAACCTTACACCTACAATTTGAATTGTAAATCATACAGCCGTTTTCAAGACAGAAAGACTTAATGCTAGTATTGTTCTTAACAAGTACATAAAGATTATAATCATGCCCTTCAATCATAACAGTAATAGAATGGAAATCACTTAAGCCTTCTAATAAGTGTACTTTATTCTTTATATCCTGTTGATTGACTAATCTAAACTCAGGATATTCCTTTCTTATTTCAATTAGGTCCTTAATGGCAATGATGTTTTTCTTATACATATCACGTCTTTGATAGTCAAACTTGTTTATAGAATCCTTATCCTTATAAGAATTTTCTACACCCTGCTTTGTTCTAAAGAACTCTTGTCCTGCATGAATAAACGGAACACCTTGAGATATTAAAATTATTTGTAGAGCTAGCTTCGATGCAGTTAGCACATCAGCCTGCTCCTTCTTTAAGAATGTCATACCATAATCATAGAATGTATAGTTATCATGGCATTCAACATAATTAATTGATTTATTTGGATCATCAAACTTAAAGTAATCAGTACATGAGCCTTGTATTAAATGGAATAAATCATATAATACTGAGTCTGTACCAAAGGCATAGCCTGGATGATGATTCCATTGGCTTCCTCTTAAAAAGTCTCTATATCTATCATTAAAATAGCCATAGCCAGGAAGCTTATGATGATTAAACATATGTGGACGCTTTTCATCAGAAAGTGGATTTTGCATATTCCAACCCTCTCCATAAAGCATAATAGTATCATCTACCTCATAAATCATTTTCTTAGCCTTAGTAAGAGTATCAATATCTAACAGTCCCATCAAATCAAAGCGATAGCCTGATGCATTAAAAATCTTTGTGTAATATTCTAATACATCAATAACAAATCTAGAGCACATCTTTCTTTCTGTAGCTAAATCATTTCCACAGCATGATGCGTTAGATAATCTTCCATCTGCCTCTACTCTATAAAAATAGCCTGGAACTAAATTATCAAAGGCAAAATCCTCATAGCGATAAACGTGATTAAATACAACATCCATTGTCACTCTTAAGCCACGCTTGTGAGCCTCATCAATAAGCATTAATAGCTCATTTATTCTACTATATGGATCATTAGGGTCAACTGAATACCAGCCATTTGGTACAAAATATTGTTCTGGATTATAACCCCAATTATATTTTGAATTTTTATTAACATCATCTACACCAGCAAAATCAAATATTGGAAGAAGCTGTAAATGTGTTGCTCCTAAATGCTTAATGTAATCTAAGCCAGTAGGTAAGCCTGACTTCGTTGGAGTATTTTCAACCATACCTAAAAATGTACCCTGAAGATTACCCTTTAGATTATAGGTAAAGTCTCTAACTGATGCTTCATATATAACTGCATCAACATACCTTCCACTAAAGCTTGGCTTAGGATGCTTCATTTTATAAAGCTTGGCTGGATTAATTACATAATTATATTCACCATTTGCAGATGAAGAAATAGCATATGGATCCTTAATTGTGTTGAATACATCAAATATTCTTATATTATATAAATACTTATAGCATTCTAAATCACCATTAATTTCAATTTGCCACAAGCCCTTATCAATATAGCTAAGTGAATGCTCTTTTCTTCTACCCTTTTTATCAATAAGAATTAATATGATTTCCTTTGCTACTGGAGACCATATTCTAAATGTTGACTTCTTCTTTGTATACTCAACACCCAAAGGTCCATCATAATAAAACTTCTCTTCAAACTCCTCAGTTCTAACGATACTACCACTTTTTAGCTTGCAGCAATTACCAGATTCATCGACCAAGGTAAGATCCTTATGGAAGCTGATATCCTTATCATATTTTACGATATATTTATAATGCCAGGCTTCTTCATTAGCACCTAATACTACAAGCTTAACATTAGGTTCCTCTGCTATTTTAAAGGTTTTATTAATAGGCTCTATTGACTTGTCAGTTAAAATAGTGATGATTTGAAAAGCATCAATGTAGGCTGTCATTAACTCCTTCATATTTACTAACCAATTCCTTTATCTTAGTTTCTATAGCTTCTTTGGTATTTTCTATTTTTTTATCTAAAATCGCAACAATAATATCCTTAATAGCATATGAAATATTTCTACCCTTAAAGTGCTTTGATATTTCAAACTTGCTTACCGCAAGCTCACTATCATCCTTAATTACTAGATTATAATATTTCATTACTGCGTCATGAGCATTTACACCTAATAGCTTTGAGATTGTAAATGCTGTATTAAAGTAATTTTGATTTTTATACATAGCATAATTGTTGAAATTGCTTGAAACAATCTCTTCAACAGCATATACTATATTACTATAAATTTGTGGAAATTCAACAGGATATTCCTTATATTTATGATAATAAATAGATAATAGCTCCTCAATTGTATATGCTTTATTTGCTATATCAAATAGTCTTTTGTATACTGGACAATATTCTAATAAATTGTTGTCCTTTATATATTTTGTGCCATAATCATATCTAGCATATATTATTTTTATAGCCATGTCAAATAATCTTTGATTAGAAAGCTCTCTTAAATGTATTTTATTATTTATCATACCTTCAAGAGTATCAGCATCAATAGCAAAACCTAGCTTGCCTGCAAAATAACAAGCTCTAAGTATTCTAAGCACGTCCTCATCAAATCTAATATCAGGATTACCAATTGCTTTAATAATTCCAGCTTCAATATCCTTTTGACCAGCATATAAATCAATATATTCTAGGCTTGAGTTAAGGGCGATTGCGTTCATAGTAAAGTCACGTCTTACCATATCCTCTTCTAGGCTATCAGTAGTCTCTACAACAGGATGGCGATGATTTTCATATGAGATATCACGTCTAAAATGTGTAACCTCAAAATCAAAGTTGTCCACTCTAATAGTAACACTTAAATACTTGTTACCATTGTAGATGATATTTGAAAACATTTTAGAAAGCTCCTCGATTGATGCGTTTGTACAAATATCAACATCATTAGAAACAACTCCTAAGATATGATCACGTACTGCTCCACCAATAATATAAGCCTCATATCCATATGACTCTATTAATTTTAAAACCTCAATACCTTTTTCTAAGTTATTCATAACGCAACACCACTTTTAATTATACCATATTTATTGAAATATAAATATGAATAATATATAATTATTTTAGTTAAATATCAATTTTGAAAAGGAAGGTGATAAATTATGAAAAAGATTCAAGGTATATTAGAAAATACTATTGTTATAACTAAATCAGAATTTATCACACATATATATAGAGTTGATAGTGTTGAAGAGGTTGAGCTTATTTTAGAGGAAACTAGAAAAAAATATTGGGATGCCACTCATAATTGTTATGCATATATAATCGGCGAAAATGCTGAGATTCAAAAGTGCTCAGATGATGGTGAGCCTGCAAAAACAGCCGGTGCACCGATGATTGATGTTTTAAAGAAGCAAGGCATAACAAATGTTTTAGCTATTGTAACTCGCTACTTTGGAGGCACGCTGCTTGGTGCTGGTGGTTTGGTTAGGGCATACAGTCAATCAGTATCTGAATGCTTAAAGGCTGCAAGCTTCTATGAAACTAAATACCAAGCTAAGTTTATGCTTACTACCTCATATCAAGGATATAACTCGCTGATTACAAACATTAGCTATATTAGTATTATGGATTCTTCCTTTACTGATACAGTTAGTGTTATAGGATGTTGCGATATCGATAAGTATGAAGGATTATTAAATGATTTACTTTCTTGTAAGATTGAAATTATATCACTTAATAAGATTGCAGATGTTCCTATTGAGATTTTGGTTGATACTTCGCTTTAGTAGCCTCTCCGCCACGTATATGGCGGATTTTTTTATTAAATTCAAGTAAATCCTTAACCTCATCATAAAGCCCTAAATCGAGCTGTTTTAGGCGTAATGTTAAATCATTATGAACTGTTGATTTAGAATAGCCTATTAGTTTAGCTACCTCTCTTACTGTTTTGCCACCATCAAGCATAAGTCGTGCTGAATATAAAACTCTGTTATCGATACTATCCATAGTATTCACCCATTAAAGCATATGAATAGATTATTAATTTATACAACCACAAAATAAAAAGCCAAGAATTTTTCTTGGCAAATAATTATTTATTATTAGTTAAGGATTCAAGATACTGTCCCACTACCGTAGCAGGATCTACATAGCTATTATCAACCATAACCTCTAAATGAACATGGACACCAGCACTATAATCATTTATAGATGTTGAGGCCTTTGCAATTTTGCTTCCGCCTTCTACTGTTTGTCCTACGGTTACTACTGTATCACATAATGATGAATAAATGCTATAAACTGAATCACTATGCTTAATAGTTATTGTAGAGCCTTTAAGCTCATCGTCATCATCAATAGACACAACTACACCATCATAGATTGCATTAACATCAAACGAAGAATTATCATCCTTAGCGTATGTTATTCCCTTAGATTGGATAAAGCCTGTTGACGTTGGAATTGATGCAGATGCTAGCTCCTCATCTGTTTTTGAATAGTCAAAGAAGGTTCTAATGATTTTGTAGCTACCACTAACAGGTAATACAAACTTTTCTGGATCAACAATTACTGGCTCATCATCATTTGATTGGTCGTTATTAGTTGGATTATCATTGTTGTTTGAATTATCGTTGTTATTTCCATCATTATTGTCATCTGGAATAGGGTTAATGATATCACCATTATCACCCTCATCAGAATTGATTGCAAGTGATGCAACAGTAATTACTGCAGTAAAAACAAAAATCACAACACCAATAAATATCAATAGTTCCTTTTTGTCTATAATAAATCTTTTAATCTTATCCTTCATGTTTTCACCTCAATTTTAGTATTTACATAAATTAGGTGAATATACATTAATTTATTAATTCATCAAAAACGAGTTTACAAGCTCCATTATTCCCATAGCCATTATAGTAGCAATGACAAAGGATAATAGGATATAGGCACCTCTAATTTGCCATGTTTTTCCTTGCTTAAAGCATTCATCTAATCTTGAAGCAGATAAGATTAAAAATGCTGTAAAAAAGAAAATACAAAATACACAAGTGTATATTATTCCTGTATAATTGACTGCTAAAAACATAATATCAGCTCCTTAAAAAATATTATAGCATAAATAAAGTGCCATATCACTATGGCACCATTATTTTTATAGATTTCCAGCATTTGCATTCTTGATATTTTCGTGTAATTCTTTTTCCTTTTTAGTAAAGTCTGCGCTTTCACGACGATTAATTTCAATGCGTGCATTTCTGTGAGCAATGATTGAATTTTTTGCTTCTTCTTCGCTTGCACCCATTTCTGCCTCTTGTGCTAATACTGTAGCGATGTCATTTCTAAACTCGAAAATTCCACCGCATATTGCTGCAAACTTTTCAGAACCAGAATTAGTGTACTTAATATATCCGTTATTAATAATTGTTACTAAAGGAACGTGATTTTGAAGAATACCGAAATTGCCGATATCACTACAAATTTGAATATAGTCGGCTTCTTCCTCAAGTAATACGCCTTGATGTGTTGAAATGATTATTTTCATTATTGTAATGTTTTAGCCTTTTCTATAGCATCGTCGATAGTACCAACTAAACGGAATGCTTCTTCTGGAAGATTATCGTGTAAACCATCTAGAATTTCCTTAAAGCCTCTAATTGTTTCCTTAACAGGAACATATGCACCAGGAATACCAGTAAATTGACCACCGATAAACATATTTTGAGATAAGAATAGCTTAATACGACGAGCTCTTAATACTGTAAGCTTATCATCCTCAGAAAGCTCATCCATACCTAAGATTGCAATGATATCTAATAATTCATTGTAGCGTTGTAAGATTTGTTGAACACGTCTTGCAACGTCATAGTGCTCCTTACCAACTATAGATGGCTGTAGGGCACGTGATGTAGATGCAAGTGGATCTACTGCTGGGTAGATACCCTCTTCTGTAAGCTTACGAGAAAGATTTGTTGTTGCATCTAAGTGTGTAAATGTTGTAGCTGGAGCAGGGTCAGTATAGTCATCTGCAGGAACATAAATTGCTTGAATAGATGTGATTGAGCCATCCTTTGTAGAAGTAATACGTTCTTGAAGCTTACCCATTTCTGTAGCTAATGTTGGTTGATAACCAACTGCTGAAGGCATACGTCCTAATAGCGCTGATACCTCAGAACCGGCTTGTGTGAAACGGAAGATATTATCGATAAATAATAATACATCCTGATGTGCCTCATCACGGAAGTGCTCAGCCATTGTTAGACCTGTTAAGGCAACACGCATACGTGCTCCAGGAGGCTCATTCATTTGACCGAATACCATCGCTGTTTTATTGATTACTCCACTTTCCTTCATTTCATGATATAAATCATTACCCTCACGTGTACGTTCACCTACACCTGAGAATACTGAGATACCACCATGCTCTTGAGCAACATTGTGAATTAATTCTTGGATTAATACTGTTTTACCTACACCGGCACCACCAAATAGACCAATCTTACCACCCTTGATATATGGTGCAAGTAGGTCTACTACCTTAATACCAGTTTCTAAAATTTCTACATCTGTTGAAAGCTCAGCTAGAGCTGGTGCCTCTCTATGGATAGGCATTCTCTTTTCAGCATTTACCTCGCCTTCATCATCTATTGCATCACCTAATACATTAAATATTCTACCTAATGTAGCCTCACCTACTGGAACAGAAATAGGTGCGTTTGTTGACTTAACATCCATACCTCTAACTAAACCATCTGTTGAATCCATCGCAATACAGCGTACTACGTTATTTCCAACATGAAGTGCTACCTCAAGTGTAAGATTAATTTTTACACCATTATTATCCTCTGGAAGAATATTAATAGTTAATGCATCATTAATATTTGGAAGCTTTCCTTCAGGAAATCTAACATCTACTACAGGTCCTTTAACCTCTATTACCTTACCAAACATTAATTGTCACCTCCTATTGCGTTTGCACCACCAATGATATCAATAAGCTCGTTAGTGATAACATTTTGACGTGCTCTATTATATAGTAATTGTAGCTTATCAATTACTTCGTTAGCATTATCCGTTGCATTACGCATCGCATTCATTCTAGCAGAATGCTCCGCACATTTTGCATCTAAAATAATACCATAAACTATATCCTTTACATACATTGGTAAAACTAAGCTTAGAGTTTGTTCTACGCCACCCTCATAAACATAGTCTACATTTTCCTTTACCTCACCTAAATCAGTAAGTGGTAGTATTGTATCACATTTAATCTCTTGAGTAAGATTATTAATAAAATGATTATAAATAACCACTACCTTATCAATTTCTCCTTTGATGTAGCGTTCTATGATTTCAGAAGCTAATCCTTCGATATCTAAAAACATTACATCGTCTCTTACAGCTATATGTGCATCATTAAGACGAGGATAACCTCTTCTTGTGATAAAGCCATAACCCTTCTTACCAATAGAGGAGCATACATATTCATCACTTGATTTATGGTTTGACTTAATAATTTGATCAAGCTCCTTAAAAACTGATGAATTATATGGACCAGCTAAGCCCTTATCTGATGTGATAATTAGATAAGCTGTTTTTTGTATATGACGAGGTGTTAAAAGTGGAAGATCAAATTCTCCTTCAGCTGTAGACATAACATTTCCAATTACATCCTTAATACGAGCCATAAAATCTACATAGCCCTTATATGTTCTTTCTGCTCTTTTAATTTTAGAAGAGCTTACCATATACATAGCCTTAGTAATTTGAGCTGTTGCCTTTGTAGAGGATATTCGCTTTTTAACTTCATTTAGGGAATTTCCCATATAATATCACCTACATACTTTTATTTTTAAATTTATTAATATAGCTTGTTAATACTTCCTCATTTGGTAATTGCTTAGTTTCTCTTATTTGCTTAGCAATTTCCATACCTGTCTTGCTTGATGACATATCAGAATATAAGCGTGCTTCAAATTCTGCAATGTTCTCGGCAGGAATATCATCTAAAAATCCCTTTGTTAAGCAATATAGAATAACTGCTTCATTTTCCATTGGAATAGTATAATGTAAATCCTGCTTTAATACTTCTATAGTTCTCTTACCGCGTTCTAGACGTGCCTTTGTTGAAGCATCAAGATCTGAACCAAATTGAGCGAATGATTCAAGCTCACGATATGACGCTAGGTCTAGACGTAATGTACCAGACACCTTCTTAATAGCCTTAGTTTGAGCTGCACCACCAACACGTGATACTGATAAGCCGGCATTAATAGCTGGTCTAATACCCTTATGGAAGTATTCAGATTGTAAATAAATTTGTCCGTCTGTAATTGAAATTACATTTGTTGGAATATAAGCTGAAATATCACCAGCCTGTGTTTCAATGATTGGAAGAGCAGTGATACTACCAAGTCGGATCGTAGCCATGTCGTTCTGTGAGCCAAGGAGTTGGGGTAGGT
>JAZNYN010000205.1:0-2932 GCA_045594405.1 Anaeroplasma sp. | reverse complement strand
AATATTAAATAGCTCTGTTGAATTTAAAAAATCCTTTAAAAATCTTTTGTCATTAAAAAATGCATTAAATACTACTGGGTGAGATATTGCTCCCTTTAATATATTTTTATTGCCTACCTTTCTTTAAATTCTCCTTTATATATTTTTCTTATTCATATAATATATAGTCAAAAAAAGAGAATTTCTAAAAAAAATTTGTAAAAAAATAAAAAAAGCAAGGAAAACCCTTGCCTTAATTATTATTTTAATTTAATTGGATTTACTGAGCCATCATCGTTTGGATGCTCATCTAAATACGCTCTAACCTTCTCTGGAACTCCGCCCTTTAAGCCTGGCTTACATAGTGATAAGTTTTCTGCCGAACCATTAACAATTGCCTCAGCAAAGCCAGCACAGCCTGGACAACCACAGGCACCACAGTTGGCACCTGGAAGCATTCCAATAATATCTGTAATTCTTGTATCTACCTTAACATAGAATACCTTAGCAGCTACTGCTAAGCCAAGGCCAAATATTAAGCCTAAACCAGCAAGGATTAGAACTGACCATAAAATTTCTATCATTATTCTTGCTCCTTCTCTTTCTTTATTTCTTCATTGATTTCCTCAATATTTATATCTACCTTTTTATGAAATGAGCAATCCATATTAGTACAGCTTGAGCAGTTTTCATCTGATATCTTAAGATTTTCACAGCCCTTAGGAACCGGAGTTTTCTTATTCATTAAATAAAGAACTATATACAAGCTTAATAATATTACGATTACTATTATTGCCACATAAGGCTTAACGTCTAAAAACATATTAGATTAATCCACTTAAGCCTAGGAATGCTAAAGCCATTAATGCTGCAGTTATTAAAGCAATAGGAATACCCTTAAACGCTCTTGGAGTGTTAGCAGCATCTAAACGATAGCGAATTGTTGAGAAAACGAAGATAACTAATGCAAAGCCTAAACCTGTACCTAGTGCGTTAGCCATTGAGTCAATAAAGCTTAAGCCTTGATCTGTATTACCAATGGCAACACCTAATACCGCACAGTTTGTAGTAATAAGTGGTAAATATACACCTAATGCCTTATATAGACTTGGTGAATATTTCTTGATAACCATTTCAATTAATTGTACTAATGAAGCAATTACTAAAATAAATGTAATTAAATCCATAAATGCTACATTAGCAGGAACTAGAATATATGTATAAATTGGCCAAGTGATTGCTGATGCAAGTAAAATTACTACTATAACAGCAACACCCATACCTAAAGCCGCAGAAGGCTTTTTAGATACACCCAAGAAAGGACAAATACCATAGAATCTAGATAAAATAACATTATTGATTAGCATAGCATTTGCAATACCTAATAAAAACGCAATTAACATATTATTTTACCTCCTTTTCTTCTTGAGGTGCTTCCTCTTTCTTTGCATCTACCTTAGCCTCTGCTTCTGCCTTAGCCTTAGCTTCCGCCTCAGCCTTAGCCTTTAGCTCTTGAGCCTTTTTAGCCTTTAATGCTTCAATTTCAGCCTTCTTTTTAGCTTCTTCCTTATCCTGCTTAGAATTCTTATATGCTGCCATTACAGCTAACACTAAGCCTAGTGATAAGAAGCCACCAGCTGATTGAACGAATAAGCTAATAGTATAGCTTGTAGGAATAAACTGGAATACAACCTTTACACCAATTGGGAAGTAATAGCCAAATGAAATAGCACCAGTACCAAATACCTCTCTAATTAATGCAATAATACAAATTGCCATTGTAAAGCCAATACCTTGTCCTAATGCATCAAAAATAGATGCAACAGGACCATTCTTTGAAGCAAACGCTTCTGCTCTACCTAGCACTATACAATTAACTACAATAAGAGAAATAAATACACCTAATGTGTTATATAAATCAGGAACAAATGCTTGAGTTGCCATTTCGATAACTGTAACAAATGTAGCGATGATAATAATATAACAAGGAATCTTTACCTCTGCTGGAATAATTTTTCTTAATAATGAAATTAGTAAATTAGAACCTAATAATGTTAGGATAACTAATATACCCATACCTAAAGCAGCCTCAACACTCTTTGTTGTAGCTAGTGTTGGACACATACCTAGTAATGCAACAAATACTGGGTTTTCACTAATAATACCTGCTACGAAGGTTTTAGCATGTTGAAATTTCTTCTTCATATTAATTACCTCCGTTAGCATCTTTTAATGCTGCATTTACTAAATCCTTAACTAAATCAGCACCAAATGTTGCACCACAAGCTGTATCAATACCTGCAACATCATCTGCAGTTAAAGAACCAACTGGTTCAACCTCCTCTGGCTTAATACCGATATAGATTACATCATCCTTAGAAGATGGATAATTTTCCTTTACATGTGCTTCAACTGTACCTGCAAATGATTGACCGTTTGATAGGAATTCAACTTGAACTACCCTACCCTCCATATCAATTGCTACCATTAAAGTTATTTCACCATAAGAGTTAGCACCTGATACTGTGTATAAATAGCCTAGACTATTACTGCTAGAATCCTTAGCTAATACCTTCTTTATAATAACCTCTGAATCTATTTCAATTTGCTCAGATTTATCTTTATCATATGATGCAAATATAGCTTGACATGTTTCTAATTCAACCTTAGCATTGTTAGCTGCCACAGCTGGACTAGTTAATAAATACATACCTGAAATGATTAATGCACATACCGCAGCGATAAGTGCTAATACGCCTGATATTTTAATATATTTCATTAGAACCAACCTCCTACTGCACATGCTACAATAGCGCCAATTACTATAATAATACTAGCTGCTAAAATACATTGCTTAACTGTGTAGTGATTTGGCTTACCACGCATAAAGTAATCAATTGTTGGAGCCAACATATTAATAATTAAAATTGAGAATGCAACACCCTCTGGATAT
>JAZNYN010000204.1:0-2241 GCA_045594405.1 Anaeroplasma sp. | reverse complement strand
CTATCAGGTCGCTTTCCCATTTCACCATTTGGAGTATAAAAATCCTTTGTGCGTCTTTTTTTAGATACAGCATAATGATTTACCATTGAATCAATATTACCGGCTGATACTAAAAAGCCAAGCCTAGGTGTACCAAATAGCTGAAAGTCTTTATTTGATTGTGGCTGTGATACTATACAGCACTTATATCCGAAGTTTTCAAGTACCCTAGTAATTATAGCTGGACCAAACGATGGATGATCAATGTAAGCATCACCTGTTACATAAACAAAATCAGGACGTTCCCAACCATATTGCTGCATTTCCTCTAATGTTAAAGGTAAAAATGGCATATCATTCACTCCTTTCTATTAAATTATACATAAATTTGTGTAAGAAAAAAAGACCTAGTTAGGTCTTGATACGTGTTCAATTAGCATTGAAAGAATTTCTTCTAATGGCTCCTTACATTCATTGTTAACCCATTTATTAATAACAGCAATTACGGCTCCCATATAAAATGTATTTTCGTATGACTCTGGATTAGCACTTATAGAAGAAATTGATCTAGTAAGTTTATCGTGATATTCATTATCTAAAAAGATTTCTTTTCTTACTACATCCTTTTTATATAGTAATCTAATTAATCTTTGATTGTCATATGCAACATTTAATATATGATACAAAATTTCATTTAGGGACATATCCTTTGATAATGGATTATTTCTATGGTATTCTTCCATATACGCATCTAAATGATCTCTAATAATTTCTTTTTTATTGTTGTAGGCTCTATAATAGCTCACTCTTGATACAAAGGCTCTATCACAAATATCAGTAATCGATACATTATCCTCTATACCCTCGGCATCCTCTAAAAGCTCAATGTATGCATCGTATATTTTTTCCTTTAAATTTGTCTTGTGTCTTCCCATAATCACCACTCCATTTGATACATTTGTAACATTATTATACAAATATATTATGTTATACAAATATTAGAAATATGGGAAATTATGTAAAATGATTTATATTTAATTCTTTTTTATATTAATATAAAATGGTATAATAATATAAGAAATTGAGGTGTTATTATGAAGGTTGGTATTATAGGTGGCGGAGCATGTGGATTAATGCTTGCGACAATATTAGAAAAAAATAAAATTGAATATACAATTTTTAATAGTGGTAAGCTAGGAAGAAAGATTTTAGCATCTGGTAATGGTAGATGTAATATTTCAAATATTAACTATGCTTCATCATATTATCATAATAGCCCACTTTCATATATTGTAGATGAAAATCAAAAGGAGCTTTTTGATTATTTTAAGGAAATTAAGCTATATACATTTTTTGATGATGAGGGAAGAATGTATCCTATCTCAGAATCAAGTCAAAGTGTATTAAATATCCTACTTAACAATATCAAGGGAGATATTCTAGATTTAGAGGTTAAAAGCATATCAAAAAAGAATAATAAATATTATATTAACAATGAATATGTATTTGATTTTGTTGTTTGTGCAACAGGCTCATATGCATCATATATCAAAATGAAAAGACAAGGATACAATAGCTATCTAGATTCTATAGGAGTTAAGATGATACCATTTACTCCATCATTAGTTGGCTTTAAGGTTAAGGAAAATGTTAAGGCAATTAGTGGAGTTCGTGCCAAGGCCACTGTAAAGCTAATTATGAATGGTAAAGCTATTCATAGTGAAGCAGGTGAGGTGAACTTTAAGGATGATGGTATATCTGGTATTTGTATTATGAATTTATCATCTTATTTTGCTAATTTAGAAAGCAAAGATAAATGCTTTATCGAAATCGATTTTGCATATGGTAAGGAATATGATGATTATACAGCTATACTTAATCCTAAGCTTAAGGCTTATATCGAAAATAATAAAATAGACCCGCATCAAATGGTATTAAGCATTAAGGATGTGTATGATGTTGAATTTGCACAGGTTTGTCATGGTGGTGTCGATGTAAAGGAAGTAAATAAGAACCTAGCATATTCTAAGGATAATAATATTTATTTTGGTGGAGAGCTTTTAAATATTGATGGTGTATGTGGAGGCTATAATTTAATGTTTGCCTTCTCATCAGCTATTGTGATTGCAAGGAGCATAAAGGATGAAATATCTAATAGATAATATAAAGGTTTCACCTACTGATAATACTGATTTATATAGAATACTTGCACAAAGATTAAATATAAAGGATTTTAAATATAAGATATTATCAAAATCACTT
>JAZNYN010000203.1:0-1627 GCA_045594405.1 Anaeroplasma sp. | reverse complement strand
AATTTTTAAGTAATTAAACAATAGTATTGTATCTATTGAAAGAAAAAAAGCTAGATATTTACATAATAAACATCTAGCTAGTCCAAATTAAGTTAAATTTCCAACAATTTTATATAATTTTTCTAGTTCCTTTGCATCTTTTAGTTTAGGAACAGGGTATAGAGGATTTGCTTCCTTATCAGCATGCTTAGCAAGCTCTTTAATATCCTCTAATTTTATGTTTTCGATATGGATAGGAATATTCATATTAGAATTTAATTGTCTAATAGATGAGATGAATTTCTTTGCAGCAATATCATGTGATTCATCATTAGATGAAATACCAGCTGCAATTGCAAGCTTATGAAGCTTTTTATATATTCTTTTTCCATAATCATCTAAAACATAAGGCATAATTATTGAATTTGCAAGACCATGTGGAATATTATATTTTCCACCTAATGAATGCGCAATTGCGTGAATATAGCCTACGTATGATTTTGAAAAAGCTAAGCCTGCTAAATATGCTGCTTTTAGCATATTAGCTCTAGCAACATAATCTTGAGGATTATTGTAGGCCTTTTCTAGATTATTATATATTAACTGTGTTGCTCTTAGAGCATTTCTTCTTGTTTCCTTAGTAGTTGAACGGCCAATAAATGCTTCTACCGCATGCGTTAATGCGTCCATACCTGTTGTTGATGTAATATGGGGAGGAAGTGTATAAGTAAGCTTTGGATCTAAAATTGCATAATGGGGAATCAAATTAAAATCCATTATTGCATACTTATGGTTTATTTCATCATCTGTAATTATTGCTGCTACAGTAACCTCACTACCAGTACCTGCTGTTGTAGGAACTGCTATTAATTTTGGTAGCTTTTTATGTATTTTTAGCACGCCCTTAAGCTTATTTAGGTTCTTCTTTGGATATACTATTCTTGCACCTAATGCTTTAGCACAGTCCATTGCAGAACCACCTCCAATGGCAATAATTCCTTCGCATTTATTTTCGATATATTGTAATCTTGCCTCCTCTACGTTTTTTACCGTAGGGTTAGGATTAGTCTTATAATATACCGATAAATTAATACCATTATCTGTAATTAGCTTTTCAATATTTTGAGTTAAGCCAGCACCTCTAATACCATTGTCAGTTACTAGCATTACTGAATTAATGTTATTATCCTTTAAAATGTTAATAATAAACTCTTGCTCATCATATATAATTGGCTCTCTATACGGCATAAATGGTAGGGCAACCCTAAATACGCCTTGAAATAATCTACAATATACCTTTTTAAATAAATTCATATATATCACCTTAACTAATTGACCTAATATATTTGATTAGATCATCAAAATTACCATTAGGATAAAAACTTATATCCTTATTGTTATTGTTTATTAAGCAGTCAGTTAATAAAAATACCTTCATTCCTAATTTAGTAGTAATCATATCATCGTCAACATCATTTCCTACCATTAAGCATTCCTCTGCTTTAACCTCTAATTTATCTAGAATATCAAGATAATAATTTAAATTTGGTTTGCAATAACGGCAGTTTTCATATGTTGTAAATAATTCAAAATCATTATAAGATAAGCCAGCCCAGCTTATTCTTTTTTCTGTTGCTATTGAAGGAAA
>JAZNYN010000202.1:0-1732 GCA_045594405.1 Anaeroplasma sp. | reverse complement strand
ACCACCGGCTTGAGGTGCTATAGCTAATTGGATATTATCGTCTTTAATAGAAGTATCTTTAAATTTACCAAATTGATTTTCAGGATTTCTAACTTCCTCAACGTCCTTAACGTCTACCTCTTTAGGTTTATTTACAGGTGCTTGTTTATTAGCTTTTAGATATGCAATGACTTTATCTAATAAGTCAACTGTAGCTGTTCGTACCCCATGTGGTCTCCATTTAGGTTCATTAGCCATTGGTAACCCTTCTAATTCATGAACATTACCCATATGAGCTAATTCTTCTTGTATTTTACTAATAGGTACCTCAAACATTTTTAAACCATTTTCAGCTTGAGCTTTAGCACTTGGTCCTAATGGTCCTATAGGTATTAATATTCTTGCTCTAGTTTTACTAGTATTAAACATAACTATAGCATTATCTTTTTCTCTATCAACTTCACCATTTTTAACCTCTATTTGTTGACGGATATCGTTCCAATAAGCTTCTTTTTCTTTTAATGCTAACTCTTTATCTAATTCAACCTTAGCTATTAATAATTTATTACCTCTACCTGTTTCTATAAACTCAGCTACAACCTTCCACATACCATGTTCTAAGAATCTTCTTAATTCTTCTTCTCTCTCTTGTACCATAGATAAATATGAGTTTACACCAAATGTATCATTTAATGTTCTACCCTCAGCATCTTTTATTACCATAGTATCTATAACTGCTTGCGAGTCACCAATAGATGAAGCTTTTATAAATAAACTACAGTCAGCTGTTTCTATTTTGTACTCTTGGTGTCTTAACTCAGGCTCTATTTCTACTGATTTTTCTATAATATTATCAGATATATCATTCATAACTGATATAGCATTATTAAAATCTTCCCATATATCAGGTAATTCTTTTTCTATATCTTTTACATTTTGATTCATATAGAAATCTGTGTTTTTACTTTCATAACCTAATGCTTTAAGAATTGATAAATGCTCTTGATTAACTACACCAAGTTCTTCCTTAGAGAATCTAGTATGGAATGAAGCTATAACTTTCTTATCACTAATCTTCATTTTACCTATAAACTTATCATTGCCTGTAGGTAGGTTATCGTATTGAACTGAACCTGCTTTATTAACTCTTGATGGTCTTATTCCTATAACCTTGTAAGCTAAATCTTCTAAGTTAACTTTATATAATTCAGGATTCTCTAATATACGTTTATCCTCATCTATAAATTGTTGTATATCATCCACAACCCCTTTAAAGTTAATCCATGAACGTTTAATATCTTCTATAACAGTAGACATACCATCATTTAAGTCATCATACATAGTGTGTTTTGTACTAAGAGTACACCCATTGATGTCTTTTAATATAGTTTCTTTTAGAGTCTTCTCCATACATTTTAACTTGTTAAAATGAGGGTTGTTTAGATTGTCTTTTATTATTTTAAATTCTACTATAAACTCGCCTTGAGGATTAGTTAAGTTAACATTCATATACGCTTTAATATCTTCATTATCTTGGTAAACTATTTGATATTTACCATCTAATTCTGCGATATCTTGAACATCATAGAATTGAGAGTCTATTTCATCTATAGTTATCAATTCTTTTAATGAAGATAAATTGCCTGTCATAGGTTCTTTAAATATCATTATATGAGGTAGTTGTGCTTTGACTTCTTTACAAAACGCATCTATATCATCATTAGTCATATTATATTCTTGGCCATCATGAGTA
>JAZNYN010000201.1:0-2783 GCA_045594405.1 Anaeroplasma sp. | reverse complement strand
AAATTACACTAACTAAGGTGGGATTGTATATGAAAATAGAAAACAATATTTTAAAGCATTATTTAAAGAATGTATACTTTATTACAGGTACAGCTTATGCAGGAAAATCTACTATGGTAAGAATGCTTGCAGATAGATATGATATGATATTTTGTGGAGAAAACTATCACTCTAAGGTATCAGATGTTGTTGCAACACCTGATAAGCAGCCAGATATTTGTTATCTAAAAAACTTAACAGATTGGAAGGACTTTGTTTGTAGAGCTCCAGAGGAGTATAAGCGTTGGATTTATAGCACTTCAAGGGAGGCAGCTGAATTTGAGGTGGCAGAGCTTATCTCAATTTCTCAAAACAAAAAGGTTATAGTTGATACAAATATTCCATTTGAGATATTAAAGGAAATATCAGATTATAATCATATTGCCATAATGCTTTCACCTCAAGCCATGAGCGTAGAGCGTTTCTTTGATAGAAATGATCCGGAAAAGCAATTTATTCTTAATATTATTGATAGCTGTGATGATTCTGAGGCTGTAATGGAAAATTATAAAAAGGGGCTTGCACTTATAAATAGTCAAGAACAATATGATGAATATATTAATAGTGGACTGTTTACAATAGTTCGTAATGATGAAAAGAAGGATACAAGGGAAGAGGTTTGCCAGATGCTTGCTAAGCACTTTGGCTTAATTTAATGTGTGCCTAAAAAAGGTAGAGGTGATTATGCATGAAGCTTACAAATGAAGAGGTGCTACAAATTGCGATGCATCAATCTGCAATAGATGCCAATTGTAGTGTAGAGGATTTTTTAAAGCATGAAAATATTATTACTATTTCTAAAGAAAATAGTCTAGCTAGAAGATATTTAAAGCTTCCACATGCTTGTAATTTAATTTCCTATGGAAATAATATTGTAGCTACTATTTCACCTCAATACGAGCAGATTGTAAAGGATTATATTAATAAATATTCCATTGAGCATTGCTTTGAGACACCTAATATGCATATTTTAAATGATGCCTTTGAAAAGGAAGGCTATCGTGTTTGCTTTATGGCAGAATACTTTTTACCAGATATGAATGCCTTACATCCATTACCTTGTGATTATGAGCTTAAGCTACTTACTCAACCAGATTTTGAGGATTTATATACAAAAGAATGGAGTAATGCATTAAGCAATAATCGTAAGGAGCTAGATGTATTAGGTGTTGGAGCCTATGATAATGGTAAGCTAGTAGCCTTAGCAGCTTGCTCAAGTGATTGTGATACAATGTGGCAAATTGGAGTAGATGTTCTACCCGAATATCGAAGAAAAGGTATTGCCATGGCCTTAACTAGTAGATTAGCAATCGAAATTATAGATAGAGGAAGAGTACCGTTTTACTGCTGTGCATGGTCAAATATAAAATCAGTAAACAACGCAATAAAAAGTGGCTTTCGTCCAGCTTGGGTGGAAATGACAGTTAAGCCTCTATCGTTTGTTGAAGATATGAATAAATAATATAAAGTATATTGTAGGTGATATTTATGCTTAGAAAGCCAAAACCATATATGAAATATAATAAAGATGGTATAGTTATAAGACGAGCTTCCTTAGGCGAGGAATATGATATTGGTGGCTGGATTACTAGCTATGATTGGATAAAGATGGGTTATGAATATTCTGAATATGAAAATAAATATTCAGATATTTCATATGTTATGGTAATCAATAAAGAGATTTATGGATATTTTTTAGCCTATAATGAGGTTGTTATGGACAATAATAGCATTTTACCACTTTATGGTAAAAGCCTGGTATTATTTGATTTTGCAGTTGATATTAGAACTTATTCAAAATACACTAAGATATTTATTAATTTTATGATTAGGTACGCTAAGCAAAATGGCTATAATGTCATTACAATCCGTAAAATAGATAAATATAGCTTATTTAATAATTTTATAATTAAAAACTTTAAGGCTCGTGAAGAATCAGATAAGCTTTATATAATGATTGAAAATCCAGTAATTAGTAGCTGTAAAAAGCATTTAACTGTTTATGAAAATGATAAGGTTGAGCTTCAAGAATTATATTTCTTGTATGATCTAAATTTTGATATCTTAAAAACAGTATGTAAGATAAAATTAAATGATAATGATGAAATAAGAATAGATAGATTAACTGGACTCGTTAGCTTTCCAAGTGTTGTTAAGCTTACTAAGGATCAATTATTATTAAATTCATATACAAAGACATTAATTTATTTGGTTAAAGGTATGTATCATGCAAATAATGTAAAGCCAGTAGTAATTGATTATGATGTTAATAATCCAAATTATTATGAAGCAATATTTGATGGTATTTTACATGTTGGTAAGTACCATGTAGAAATGAGAGATGATAATGCATATATTAACACACTTATCAATAGGGGCTATGATAAGGTAGTACCTAATCAGCTAGATTATGATATGAACGATGGAACCTTCTGTGATAGAAAAGGTATATATAATTTAAAACGATTCTGTAAGCTATAAAAATAAACATTACCTTCAAAAAGTGAGAAATTATGATAATTATCCTGTGATATAAATGTGTTTAGATAAATACATATATAATAGGAAAGGTGAAGATGTTTGTTTAAAAAGGTTTTATATTTTTTTGTTTTTCAGACCTCAGGCTGCGTCTTGCGGATGGCCTTGACCACGCTCTCCACCAGGTCCCAAATAGGCGGCTCCAGCCACTTATCGTAGAGGTTGCACATGTAGAGCGCCTCTTGCCAATTGCTATTCATCAGATA
>JAZNYN010000200.1:0-6411 GCA_045594405.1 Anaeroplasma sp. | reverse complement strand
ATTCCTATTAAATAGATAATAAAATACGAAAAGAGAAGAACTATACCATATTTGTTTTTAACCCTTATTATGATAAATGCTATAAATGAAAAATAACAAATTATTTTAATAAATATAAATTTTTTTTGTTGATAAAATAGTATTTGATAAAGTATATAAGAAAACGAACCTAAATAACAAGCAAGCAATGAATAGAGTAGATAACGTAATGATTCCATTAAGAAAATAGCTTCTTAAAAAAGCTTTTAGAATTTGTTATCTTATGGTTTTTTTGAACAATAGAATATACTGTTCCAGATATTCTTATACTTTTATTATCATTGTATACATCCTTTAAAATAAGATTAGTACCTTTTATTTCATATGTTTTATCGTTGAGCTCAATTTCAAAGGCTTCCTCATTAAATTCTTTAAGTAGGGTTATATTGTTAATTTCAAGTTCATTGTCCTTTATTATAAAATTTGCATTCAAATATATCACCTAAAAAATTATATGGCATACCCTTAATAAATATGAAAAAGGAAGGTCTTTTTAGCCTTCCATAATTTCTTTTTTTGTTTCACTTACAAATTCATATAGAGTGTTTGCGTCCTCTTTCTTTACCTTTTCATTAAGGCTAGCAACTCTAACTGTAGTACTCTTGCTTCCAAATTCGATTGTGATTGTATCGCCAATCTTTAAATCCTTACCAGGCTTTGCAAGTCTTCCGTTCACATAAATAAGCTCAGCCTCAGCAACCTCTTTTGCTAGGGTACGACGCTTAATTAATCGTGACACCTTTAAAAACTTATCTAGTCTCATAATTATTCCTCGATTGGAGATTCAGGAAGTTCAATTACCTCAGCCTCACTAACAGTTTCAAGCTCTGCCTCGTTAGCTTCCTTAGCACGCATTTCCTCTTCAGCCTTTTCTAAAGCTTTTTTAGCTTCCTTTTCCTCATACCACTTTAGCTTACCAGTTTCAGTGATTTCATCAATATCAGATTTATTTAATGTTTCAACCTTGATTAGATAATCAGAAATTGTATTTAATAAGTCCATATTATCTAGAATAGTCTTTTTAGCAAGCTCATAGCAATCCTCGATGATGTTTCTAACCTCTTTGTCAATTTCAAAAGAGATTTGATCTGAGAAGTTTTTATCCTTTAGATAGTCTCTACCTAGGAATACACTACCAGTGTTTTTCTCATATTGGATAGGACCTAGCTTAGACATACCGTACTCAGTAACCATAGCACGAGCAATCTTTGTTGCTTGTTGGAAGTCATTGTGAGCACCTGTAGTGATTTCACCAAATACTATTTCCTCAGCTACTCTACCACCTAAATAACCAGTGATAGAATCTAATAATTGTGTCTTAGTATGATAATAATTTTCTTCCTTTGGCATCATTAGGTTATAACCACCCGCTTGACCACGAGGAACGATTGTAATCTTTTGAACAGCATTTGCATGCTCAAGCTTTAGACCAATAACAGCATGTCCTGATTCGTGTACAGCTACTAGCTTCTTTTCTAAATCAGAATATTTTCTTGACTTCTTAGCTGGACCCATAAGTACTCTATCGATTGCCTCATCAATATCACGAGATTCGATAACCTTGCGATTAGATCTTGCTGCAAGAAGTGCTGCTTCATTTAATAGGTTTTCAATATCGGCACCAGAAAAGCCCGGAGTTCTTTGAGCAATCTCATCAAACTTAACGTTATCAGCTAAATTTTTATTTCTAGCATGAACCTTTAAAATTGCTTCACGACCCTTAACATCTGGATTAGAAATTGTGATTTGTCTATCGAAGCGACCTGGACGTAATAAAGCTGGGTCTAGTACGTCTGGACGGTTTGTTGCGGCCATAACGATAATACCTAAATTACCATTAAAGCCATCCATTTCAACTAATAATTGGTTAAGTGTTTGTTCACGTTCATCGTGTCCACCACCCATACCTGCACCACGTTGACGACCTACTGCATCAATTTCATCAATGAAGATGATACACGGAGAGTTTTGCTTAGCAGTTTTAAACATATCACGTACACGAGATGCACCAACACCTACAAACATTTCAACAAAGTCAGAACCTGAAATAGAGAAGAATGGAACACCAGCTTCACCAGCAACAGCCTTAGCTAGTAATGTTTTACCTGTACCTGGAGGGCCAAATAATAATACACCCTTTGGAATACGAGCACCAATTTCTGCATATTTTCTTGGGTTCTTTAGGAAATCTATAATTTCAACTAATTCATCCTTTTCCTCATCACAGCCAGCAACATCCTTAAATGTAACAGTTCTTGATTTCGATAATCTTGCAGTAGACTTACCAAAGTCAAAGGCCTTGTTATTTCCGTTACCACGCATAATGAAGAATAGGAAGCCTATCATAATTATATAAGGTACGATGTTTAAAATTACAGATAGCCATGTATTATCAGATAATGTACCAAGCTTAATTTGAACCTTATCACCTAATGTAGTTTGAATTTGATATAAAACCTCTTCAGTAACATTTAATGTGAATTCTTGAGTTCCTTCAGCTGTAGTCATTACACCTGAAATAATAAACATATCATAGTTTTGCCCACCGATAAGCTCAGCATTTAGTATACCAGCTATCTCGCCTGAATCAACATATGAAACAAATTCATTATAGTTTAGCTCAACAGGCCCTTGTTTTGTAAAGCCTCTAATTAATAGAAATACACCCACTAAAACCAAGATGATAATGATTGTAAACATTATGTCAAATTTACGTCTACCACCTGGCATTGGATTTTGATTTTGATTTTTATTGTTATTATCCATTGTAATATCAACTCCTTATTTAGAATAAACTTCTTCCTTAAGAACGCCGATATAAGGAAGGTTGCGATATAGCTCATTATAATCTAAACCATAGCCAACTACGAATTCATTAGGTACTAATCCGCCAACATACCATGGTTCGATTTGTACAACTCTACCCTCTGGCTTATCTAATAAAACGCAGATTGTAACACTTTTTGCACCTAATGATAATATTAATTCCTTAACGGCCTTTAATGTTCTACCAGTGTCTAAAATATCATCTACAATAATAACATCTCTGTCCTTTACTATAGGCGCATCGCCCTTAATTTGAACATTACCAGTAGAAGCTGTACCCTCGTATGAAGAAACCTTAATATAGTCTAATGTACAAGGAATAGTAACCTCCTTTAATAAATCTACCATAAAAGGATTACATCCATTTAATAATCCTAAAAAATGAGGAAGCTTACCTTTAAAATCCTTAGATATTTGTGAACCTAATCTTGTACAAATTTCTTGGATTTCCTCTTTAGATACACAAATCTTTTTGATGTCATTATTCATAATCTTTTACCTCACAAACTAAATATAATTCTCCCAAGTTTTTATGTTCAACAATAAGCTTATCCTTAGCTAAATCATATACCCATAATATTTTATCCCTACTATCTACTATTACAGGAATTTGATTTCTTTGGTCTAAAGGAATCTTATTATCTATAAAAAGACGACTAATCTTTTTAGTACCAAATTTCATTTCAATTGCATCACCATTTTTCCATGGTCTAACTGCAAGTGGCAATACTATGTCATTATAGCATAGTTTAATATATTTTGCATTATTTTGTGGCTTAGTTTTTGAAAAATAAATTTTATATTTATTACCATAATTAATTTCTAAACCATCCTCAATTTTTACACTGCTTAAAGCATTATCCTCGTCACTTGAAATATAGGCTACATCGTATGCTCTTACAAACACATAGCCACTATTAAGATTAAGCCTTGCATTACCAGCCTTATCCTGAAGCAGCTTATGGATTTGCATAACAATACGATAATTTTTTTCAATATCATAGCCTTCTAGCATTAAAGAAATTATATCCTTTTGTAATGCTACATCTAAATCAAGATAAGAATTGATATCAATTTTATTATTATTTTCATTTAGGTATTTAATACTTAATCCTCTAATGAAATTGAAGGCTTCTTTAATTTGATTAGAATAGCTAGTGATTTTATTATAGATATCATTACTGTTTTCCTTTAAAAACGGAACCACATGATGCCTTACTCTATTTCTTAGGTAATCATCCTCACTATTAGATGAGTCCTCAAAAAATTGATAGCTATTATTTTTTGCATAATCATATAGCATTTCCTTTGTAGAAAAAAGAAGAGGTCTAATAATCCTAAAGCCATCCTCCTCGTAATATGGTGAAATACCACCATAGCCATAAAGATTAGAGCCATTTATTATTTTAATAAGCACCGTTTCAATTTGATCATCTAAATGATGTGCAGTAGCTATAACATTAGTATTGTGCTTAACACAAACATCCTTAAAAAAATCATATCTAGCATTATGAGCTTGATTATGGAAATTATCAGCCTCATCATAATGATAGGATAAATATTCAAAGGGAATGCTTAAATCTATTGATAGCTGTTCCATAGCCCTCATTTCCATTTCAGATTCAGGGCGCTTGTTGTGGTTAACGTGAGCTAGTATTACCTTATATCCCAAATCCTTTAGGATATGTAATAGGCATACAGAATCAACACCACCAGAGGTAGCACAAACTATAGCTTTATCAGTTATTAAGTTGTTCTCTCTCATAAATCTTTGTGTTAATTCCTTCACTTTAAAATCACCTTACATAATTTTATCATAATTTGAAGTTTACTTCAATTTATATATTAATTTACACATAATATCACATTGTTTATTTAATCTTAACCACAATCATTGATAAATCATCTGATAGCTTATCCATTTGCTTATCCTTTACAAAGTCGATTATCTTAGCCATTTGTTCATCAGTGCTATATTCCGGATTGATAAGAATAAAAAGCTCATCAGCTGTCAAATTATCCGTTATTCCGTCTGATAGCATAAATATCATATCACCTTTAAAAAACTCTATTTCATAGGCTGAATTGATATCATCAAGCTTTAATGGAAGTGCTTTATTTTCGTAAGCCACTAAATTATAGCTGTGATATATGTAGGTAGTAGTAGAGCCAAGTTTATATAGATTTAGCTTCATTGAAGCGGTATTTATATTAAGTAAATCTAATGTAGCATAGCTATCATATTCACAGCGAAGGTCATAAATATTTTCTAAAAGCTTAAGAATTGTTCTATGAGAAAAATGATAGCTTGATAAATTACTAATCAGCTTTAGTGTTTCCTTAGATTCAACATAAGCGTTATGACCACTTCCCATACCATCACTAAGAGCAAATATATATGATTCATTATTATCCTTTTTTATATAGAAATTATCACCACTAATTATATTAGCATTTTTGGGTAATATTATTTGTGAATACTCTATTTTGCATCGAGGCTTCTTATAAAGATATACCAAATATTCCTTATCCTTTTCTATGAGCTTTATATCAAGCTCTTCACCAAATGCTTTATATCCCAGCTTTAAAAATAAATCTGGGATTATTTGTTTTTTCTTATCTAGTGATATAGAAAAGAAGATAGTTGAATTGGCGAGATTAATATCTATATTATTTACGTTATAGCTGTGAAAGCTTAAGGCTTTTAAAAAGCTATTATAATTTTTAGCTAGCTTAAGGCTTTGGTTATATAATATTTCTAATTCTAAGGCAAGCTCTCTTATCGCACTATATTCTAGTGATGAAGCCTTAATGTCTATATCGTTGTTGAAGTAGAATTTTTCATAATGTGGGCAGCCGTAGGTGTTGCTGTTGCCTGTGTTCATAGCATTAGCAATAAATACAAAGCGCTTGTCCATTTTCTTCTTACAAACGGTGTTTTCCTTACATTTATTACAGAAGGTATTTATTATTCCTTCAATATGGTTTTCTCTTAATTCCTTTAAGGATTTAAGCTTGTTATATTCTAAATTTAATCCATCTAGATATTTCTTAAAATCCTTAAATAATGTATTAATATAGTTAACCTCAATTGTAACCTGCTTTTTTTCGAAATGAAGGATAGTTACTATAATCGTATATAGCAAATAAAAATAAGATATCAGCTTAGAATAATCTAAAACAAAGGTGATAGAAATTGGAAAGTAGGATGTTGCCATTACAGATAAGGAATCGGTATTTATGTTTTGATAGCCAATGTAGTAAAATAATATGAACGAAAAAAAGAATATAATGTTATATTTAAAATCCTTAAGTAGATATAGCTGCATAAACAAAAATATCAATAATAGCTTATCGGGGTTATAAAATATTATCAACAGTAAATAGCCTAATAGAATTGTTAATGAAACAAGCTTATCATTAATAGAGGCTACAATATATGTTTTATTTTTCTTGTAAAATATATAGAATAAGCTAATGATTCCATATAATATAATGGATACTAGCATTATTATCAGCATGTCCAAATTAAAGCTATTAATTATC
>JAZNYN010000199.1:0-8775 GCA_045594405.1 Anaeroplasma sp. | reverse complement strand
AGACAAGCTACTTAAGCGTATGGAAGAAATGGATGTTGATGCAGCAGGTATAGATTGGTATTTAGATACAAGACGCTATGGAGGCTGTGTACATTCAGGCTTTGGTATGGGCTTTGAAAGATTAATTATGTATCTAACTGGCGTTGAAAATATTAGAGATGTAATCCCATTCCCAAGAACACCTAAAAACTGTGAATATTAAGATAAAATTGCACCAAAAAAATGGTGCAATTTTTTCTTTTCGGTAATACTAATTTCAAAATAAAATTTCATTTTTAACAAAATTTGCAAGAAGTTTTAAATTATTGCAAGAAATGCAAAAAAATAATGAATATAATTCTTTAAAAATAACCCCTTTTGTATTTACAAAAGGTGTTTTTTGGGGGTATAATAATAACGAATGGGGACAAAATTAAATTTTGTAAAATTTAGAGGCTGATGTTTCGTTAAATATCGGCTATTTCTTAAGTAATGTTTATGGTGTGGGATACACAAACATTTTTAGGGATTTATTGTGTAGTACTATCTATATCAACGTCCTTGAGATATGCTCAAATCTACAAGGAAGTATATAAATCTACACTATCTGACTATTCTATGTGATTATTACTTTTAATGATTGAATACAATAGTAAGGTAAAAAAGATTTTGTTAACATATTTTAATAGCTAAATGCAAGGAGGAAATTCATTTATGGATGTTAAATTAGTCAACTTAACAAAAGAATTTATGGGCAAAACAAAAAAGGAACTAACTCTAAAGGGTATTGTTAAAAAGGAACAAGCTCCTAACGTTGTTGCTGTAGATCACATCAACGTTGATATTCCATCAGGAAAATTAGTTGGTTTGTTAGGTCCTTCAGGATGTGGTAAGTCTACTACATTATACATGATTGCAGGTTTACACACACCAACAGAAGGACAGATTTATTTTGGTGAACAAGATATTACAACTTTGGCACCTGAAAAAAGAGGTATAGGTTTAGTATTCCAAAACTATGCGTTATATCCTCATATGACAGTTGAACAAAATATCTTATTCCCACTTGAAAATCAAAAGGTAGAAAAGACTGTTGCAAAGGAAAGAGCATTAGAGGCCGCAAAACTAGTACAAATTGATAATCTAATGGATCGTAAGCCAAACGAACTATCAGGCGGTCAACAACAACGTGTTGCAATCGCTCGTGCCTTAGTAAAGGCTCCAAACGTATTATTACTAGATGAGCCATTATCTAATCTAGATGCAAGATTAAGATTACAAACAAGAGAAGAAATCAAGAGAATTCAAAGAGAAACAGGTGTAACAACTATCTTCGTTACACATGACCAAGAAGAAGCAATGTCAATTTCTGATTTCATCGTAGTTATGAGACTTGGTGTTGTTCAACAAATGGACGAGCCTCAAAAGGTTTACGATGATCCAAAGAATCTATTCGTAGCAAAATTCTTAGGAACTCCACCAATTAATGTTTTTGAAGGAGAAATCAAAAAGGGTAAGGTTTACATTGGTGAGGATGTAGTTATGTCAACTAATCTTAAGGATCAAAGTGTCTGGGTTGGTATTAGACCTGAAGGCTTTGAAATTTATAATGAGTTTAAAAATAGTGAAGGTGAAAGTACAAATACTTTATCTGCCGAAATCTCACAAGTTGAAATTATGGGTAGAGACATTTCTATCATTGCGAAGAACGATGCATGTGAAAATCCTACATTCAGAGTAATTGTTGATTCAGACAGCAAGTTCAACCCTATTGGTCATATTAAGTTCAATATTAAGCCAAACAAGATTTTCTTATTCAATAAGGAATCTGAAGAAAGATTATATGAACCACAACCTAAGGGAGGAAAGAAAAAATAATGGAAACTAAAAACAATTGGAAGGCATGGTTGTATTTGGCTCCAGCTTTAGTTATCCTAGCTATTTTTACTTTCTATCCAATCGTAAATACTGTTCGTTTATCATTCTTAGAGGATTATAAAACAACTCTAGCAACAGCAGGAAGAACGTTCGAGTTTGGTTTTAAAAATTATAAAATGGTTTTTAGTAAAGCGTCAGGGTTACTAGAAGCTTTCCAAAATACAGCTATTTTAGCAATTATTACAGTGCCACTTTCAACACTTTTGGCGTTATTAATTGCAGTAGGTTTAAATTCAATTAAAGCATTACAAAAGGTTCTTCAAACAATATTCTTCTTACCATATGTAACTAACGCGATAGCTATCGGTATGGTTTTCGCCATGATATTTAACGTTGTTGGTACAGGTAACTATGTAGAGGATATGGGATTATTCAATAGATTATTAGAAGCTTTTGGTATTAATATGAAAGAATGGATTTCAGTAGGTGCTCCAAAGGCAAACAAATATTTTGTTATGTCAGTATACATTATTTGGAATGCACTTCCATTCAAAATTATGATATTATTAGGTGCGCTTCAATCAGTTAATAAGCAATATTATGAAGCTGCAAAGGTAGATGGTACAAGTAAGTTTAGAGTATTTACTAAAATTACAGTTCCTTTAATTTCACCAATGCTTGTTTATGTATTGATTACTGGTATGATTGGTGCATTTAAAGAATATTCAAGCGTTGTAGGTATTTTTGGTGAAAACCCCGCAACCTATGGTATGGATACAATGGTAGGATTAATCTATACATCAATGGATGGTATGTTTGATGGTAGAGCAGCTGCCGGTGCCGTATTACTATTCTTAGTTATTCTGGTTATAACAGGAATTCAATTCCTTGTAACTAATAAGAAAGTTCATTATTAGGAGGTGCCTCATGCAAGAAGATATTAGGTTAGAAGCCGTTGTCGATGAACAATCACAAAAAGCAAAAGGTATTTCAAAACAAGAACTTGAATTACAAAAATTAGTTAGAAGTAAAGAAGAATTAGAAAAACAAGCTAAAAAGCAAAAGATTTTTAAAATTTTAAAGCAAGTGGGTGTATATGCGTTCCTAATTATTTTAGCTTTTATCATGGTATTCCCATTCTATTGGATGATTAACTCTTCTTTAAAATCATTAGATGAATATTATCTAACAAAGCCAACCTTCTTCCCAAATGAAATCGTTTGGACAAATTACGGCGATGCGTGGGAATCAGCAAACTTTGGTAGATATATGATTAATACAGTTATTGTAGGTGTTGTATCAACGGTATTATCATTAATCATTACAATCTTTTCAGCCTTTGCGTTTGCAAGATTAAAGTTTAAGGGTAGAGACGGATTATTTGCTGTACTACTTGCAACAATGATGATTCCTGGTGAAATGTTTACAATTACTAACTATGTAACAGTATCTTACTTTGGTTGGAAAAACACATACACAGTATTAATTGTCCCATTCCTAGTAAGTGTGTTCTATATTTACTTATTAAGAAACAACTTCAAACAAATTCCAGATGCACTATACTATGCAGCTAAGGTTGATGGTACTAGTGATATAAAATATTTATTTAAGGTTATGATTCCGCTTGCAATGCCAACAATCATTTCTATTACAATATTAAAGATGATGGGTGCATGGAACTCATATGTATGGCCTCGTCTTGTTGCTAACAATGACAATATGAAGCTAATTACAAACGGATTAAGAACGGCATTTAGCAATGAAGCCTCAGGCCGTATTAACTATCCACTACAAATGGCAGCCGTAACTATCGTTTCTATTCCACTATTCTTGGTGTTTGTTTTCTTTAGAAAATACATCATGCGTGGTGTGTCTAGAACAGGTACTAAGGGATAAAAAAGAAAGATAAGGAGAAAAAAATGAAAAAATTTATTGGTTTATTATCAGTAGCAGGATGCGCTCTAGCATTAGCATCTTGTGGTGGCTCAAAACTTAATGTTTTTGAATGTCCAGAAAATTTTGATACAGAAACTCCTGTAACAATTAGATTCTGGCATACAATGGGTCAAAACATCAGAGATGTATTAGACGAAGTAATTTTAGAATTCAATGAGATTGAAGAATATTCAAATATTACAATTGAGCATGAGCAAATTGGTGGTTATCCAGATGTTCGTGACCAAATTTTAAAGAACTTAGGTACAGGTGACTATGCTAATATGGCATATTGTTACCCTGACCACGTTGCATTATATAATGAAGCAGGTATTTCTATTGCATTAGACGACCTATTAACTAACGAAAAGTATGGTTTAGGTGGTTCTGAAATTGCATTTGAAGGTCCTATTCAAAGTGATTATATTCCTGCGTTCTTTGCAGAAGGTAGAGTGTTCGGTGATGAATTAGCATACACAATGCCATTCTTAAAGTCAACAGAAGCTTTATTCTATAATAAGACATTCTTTGACCAACATAATTTAGAAGTTCCAACAACTTGGGACGAGGTTTGGGAAGTATGTGCTCAAATCAAGCAAATTGATCCTACAGCGACACCTTTAGGATATGACTCAGAAGCTAACTTATTTATCACATTAGCTGAAACTTATGGTTATGATTATACATCTAATTTATCATTTGATTTTAACAATCCAGGTATGAGAGGCTTAATGAAGACATTTAAGGAAAAGTATGATTTAGGTTATTTCACTACTCAAGCATTATATGGTGCTTATACAAACTCATTAATGACAGACACAAGCTTAAACTCAAGAGCATATATGTGTATTGGTTCAACTGCAGGTGCAACTTACCAAGTAAATTCTGATGGCGCATTCGAAACTGGCGTTGCTTCAGTTCCTAAGGCTCCTAATGGACAAGCTAAGGTTATTTCTCAAGGTCCATCTATCGTATTATTAAATACTGGTGATGATCAAGCTACTTTAGCAGCATGGATTTTCACTCAATTCTTAGGTACTCCAACAGTTCAAGCTAGATTCGCTTTAGCAACTGGTTACTTACCTGTAACTACTCCAGCTACTGAGGTTCCTGAATATCAAACATTCTTATCAAAAGCAGCTGGTAATACTCAAGGTATTGCTGCGTTATCAACAAAGCAAGCAATTGCTCAAACTGATAATTATTTTACATCAGCTACATTCGTTGGTTCTTCAACTGCACGTGATCAAGCTGAAGCATTATTTGTAAAGATTATGTCTGATAAGACTTCTACAAACATCGAAGCAGCTATCGAAGGCTATTTCGCAGATGCTATCGAAATTTGTAAGTATCAAGCAGGCTTAGCTTAAAAAATTAAAAACAAAGTATTAAAAAGGAAAATTTAATTATGAGAAAAGCAAAAAAGGTATTATCTTTATTACTTGTATTTTGCTTATTCTTCTTATTTGTAAGTTGTAATGAAGGGGATACTCCTGAGGGTGATATTGATTATTTATCAATGGTTTCACTTGAGGGAGATCCTACTGGAAAAACCTTTGATAAGCATGGTATTGAAGAGGTTGAGCTTTATCAAGCAGTAGACGGAGACACTATTCACGTTTATGGTTCAACAGGAGCTATTCTTAAGCTTCGTTTCTTAGGTGTAGATACTCCTGAATCTACTGCAGCAGTAGAAGCATGGGGCGTTGCCGCTTCTGCTTATACTAAGAGTATTGTAAAGGCTGCTCATTCAATTGTCATCACTTCAAATGGTGGTCCTGGTGAATATGATTCTTATGGTAGATGTTTATCATGGGTTTGGTATCAACTAAATGAAGGTGATGAATATGTATTATTAAATCTTCAATTAGTACAAGAAGGATATTCAAAATCAAAAAATACAGTGGGTATGCTGTACTATGATATTTTTGTTGACTGTGCTAGTCAAGCTCGTAACAAGGGTATCAAGGTTTGGGGTGAAAAGGATCCAGACTACTCATACTCTGGAGTTATAGAGGTAGCATTACCAGAATTAAAGCGTAGCCTTAATGAGCTTGGTAATGAAAGCCCATATTATTTAAAGAAGGTTGTATTTGAAGCGGTTGTTGCTAGATATTCAGGTACAACATATTATCTAGTAGATACAGATTACACTGAGAATGTTCCTGAGCCGACTACTTATGGTATTCAGGTATTCCACAGAAACTCTACAGGTCTATTAGAAGAAAATATTGGTTCAAGAGTAAGAATCTCTGGAACTATCACTTATTATGAGACAGGCGACGTATATCAATTAACTGATGTTGTTGACCGTCTATTAACTTCAAACATTAATAATTTAACAGTTAAAGAGGAAGGTACAATTGAACCTACTTCAATCATTCCATCTGATTTAAATGTAAGCAATGTAGAGCTAGCATACAATCTAGTTTCAATTAACAATATTTTAGTTACAGAATCATACACAACTAGAACAGAAGGTTCTTCAAGCTATGGTGCAATTACTTTAACTTGTAAGGTTGGAAATGAAACTGTAACAGTTAGAACGGAGGTTTTATATGACCTTACTGGTACATATGAGGTTGATTCTAACAACATTATTTTAGCTTCAAACTTTGAGGGTAAGACTTTAGATGTTATTGGTATCGTTGAAAAATACGAAGGTAATTATCAAATAAAGCTACTTTCAATGGAAGACGTAGTAATACGTTAAAAATATAAAAAAGGAGAAAAAAGGCTAATGAAAATTTTTAAGAAAATTGCAGTAATTGCTCTTGCACTTATTGCATCTGTAGCTGCTTTAACTTCTTGTGATAATAACAAAGAAGCATTAGAAGACGCTGCAAAGAAATTACTTATCACTCAAGACAAGCAAGTGGTTTCAGGTGATTTTGAACTTACTTCTGTTTTAAAAGTTGATGGTGTAACTTATACTATTACTTGGGCTGCTGATAAGGATATCGTTACTGTTGGTGAAAAAGTAGGTAACTTCTATCAAGTAGATGTTGATTATTTAAATAACAACGAAGCTGATGAGCTAGTTAAATTAACTGCTACTATTTCTGATGGTAAAAATACAGTAGAAAAAGTATTTGAATTTACAGTTCCTAAATTTGATGTTTATACTATAGATGAGTATGATGCTGCTCAATCAAAGGAAGAAGTAACTGTAAAGGGTGTTATCGTTGCTAAGGAAGAATATTCTGAAGGATATAAGAACACTGCAGTTTATCTAGAAGACGCATCTGGTAAGGGTGGCGTATATGCTTATCGTTTATCTTGTACTCAAGAACAATATGACAACGAATTAGTTGTTGGTAATGTTATTTTTGTATCTGGTAAGAAGTATATGTATAACGGCTTAAGAGAATTCGATGGTGGTTGTACATACATTTTAGCAGATGAAACTGCAACACCTAAGGTAACAGATATTACTGATTTAATTAAGGCTGGTACTGTTATCTCTGCAGATTTACAAAACCAATTAATTAAGTTTACTAATTTACCAGTTGTTAAAGTAGAAGAAAAAGATGATAAGGGTAGATATAATATCATAGTTGGTGATGCTACTGATACAACTAAGCAATTTGTTGTTCGTGTTAATACATATATTACTCCAGTTGAAGGTGATGCATATAAGGCTTATGCTGAATTAGGTGTTGCTGCTGGTATGACTATTTCTGCTTCTGGTGTTTGTGGTTGGTATAACGTTGCTCAAATGCATCCAATTGATGCTGATGACATCGTTGCAATCATTGATGATAACGGTAAGGCTGCTTATGAATTAGGTGCAGCTGTATTCGAAAGCAAGTATGACGCTGGTGATGTTACATTACCAGTTGTTGGTAAGTATACTGACGTTGAATTAGCTTATGAAGTTAAGTCAGGTGCTGACAATGCTTCAATCGCAGATGGCAAGTTAACATTAGTTGCTTCTGCTCAAGATACTACTGTAGTTATTAAGGTTACTGCTACATTAGGTGACGTTGTATTAACTAAGGATGTTGAAATTGTAGTTAATGGTACTGAAGTAAAAGACATCGTTTATTCTTCAATTGCTGAAGCAATCGAAATTGGTTCTGCGCAAGAACATAATACATATACTGAAGATAAGTACTATATTCAAGCAATCGTTAAAGAAATCCAAAGTACTACATATGGTAACATGGTTGTTACTGATGGTACAAATGACATTTTAATTTATGGTACATATTCAGCTGATGGTGAATTAAGATATGATGCTTTAGAAGTTAAACCACAAGTTGGTGACTTAGTATTAGTATGGGGTAAATTAGGAAGATACAACGAAACTCCTCAAATGAAGAATGGTTGGATTTTAGAACATGCTCCAGTGACTTCAATTGCAGACGCAATTACAACAGGTTCTGCACAAGAACACAATACATATACTGAAGACAAGTTCTATTTATATGGTGAAATTAAAGAAATCCAAAGTACTACTTATGGTAATATGGTTATTACTGATGGTACAAACGAAATTTTAATTTATGGTACATATTCAGCTGATGGTGAATTAAGATATGATGCTTTAGAGGTTAAGCCACAAGCTGGTGACAAGGTAGTTGTATGGGGTAAATTAGGAAGATACAATGAAACTCCTCAAATGAAGAATGGTAATATTGTTTATTTTGCTCAAGCTGCTGAAGAGGATCCAGAGACTCCTGAAACACCTGAAACTCCAGCTGCTACAGTATTAAATGAAAACACAGCATATACTATTTCTGCAAATAATGCAAATGGTTTATTATATTTCAAGGGCACAGTAACAAGTGGTCGTTTTGATGGTACTCTTGTAGCTTCTGAAGCTGTAAGCGTATATGTGGAAATTTCTGGTTCTGATTATTACATTTACTTTATGGATGGCGAAACTAAGACTTATATCGTTATGGGTGATTCTACTTCTGGTGGTTCATTAACAACAGATAAGACTGCTGCAACTGTATTTGAATTCAACACAACAAT
>JAZNYN010000198.1:0-3611 GCA_045594405.1 Anaeroplasma sp. | reverse complement strand
TCTTTTGAACAGTAAACCATTTTCTAACATCACTACATGAAGGTAGTTTAGTTTTAGATTTCATAAATGAATCTAAATAATCATAAACAATATTTTGACATTCAATACATTTATTTAATGTCGCTCTTATTTTAGTAGCTTGTTTATTATTAGGATGTATCATAACTTTATATGTACGCATAAAAATTCACCACCTTCTATGTTTATTATAACATAAAAATGTGATAACATCAATCTATTTATATAGTTTTATAGTTTTAGAAAAAACTAATATAACATTCATTAATCATTCATTTTTGTGATTTTTTGAGAAAAATCATTTAATAATTGTTTCGTTTTACCTTTTCTCTTACCTTGAAGTTTACATGAGAACACTGTTATTATTTGAACTAAATCTTCTACTAATTCTTGGTCTTGTGTTTTATCTATTGTGTTATCTATTATTTCAACTTTAACATTATTTAATTTAGCGAAATATTCTATTAATTCAAATCCAAATCTTAATAATCGATCTTTATATAATACTACGATAACATCTATTTCTTTTTTATTTATTTTTTCTATTAATTCTAATAAGCCTTTTTTATTATAATTAATACCAGAACCTATATCAGTTATAACATCATATGATTCATATTTAGTAGACATATATTGTTTTATATGTTCTACTTGTCTTTCTAAATCATCTGATTGTTTCTTACTAGACACTCTAGCATAACCTATGACATTTAGATTTTTTTTGGTTTTACGTTCTTGAGTATAAGAAAGTATAGATTCCTCTGAATAGTATCTATATCCATTACTCTTAACGTATGTAGGTTTTAGTTTACCTTCTTTATCCCAATTTCTTAATGTTTGAGCAGTTACTCCTAGCATTTGTGTAACTGTTTTTGATGAATAGTATTTCATAAAAAAACTCCTTAAACTATAATATACTTTTAGTATACCATAGTTTTATAGAGTTTTATAGTTTTAAATATACTGTTTTGGAACCCTTCAATTTATTATAGCACATTATTTTATATTTGCTTCTTTAAGGTTACAGCAATTCTTCCACTTTTAGAATTACCACCAATTTCATCTAAAATTAATCTTCCCTTTTTCGTAACAGAAAGCATATCGCCTTCCTTTAGGATATGGCTAGGATTTTGGCAAAGCTTATGATTTATCCTTACCATACCAGAGGTAATAATCTCTAATGCCTCACTTCTTGATATTCCATAGCCTGATGCTAGTATTCCATCAATTCTAAGTGATGCAACAAAATGAAGCTTAGATGTATATTTTCTTTCGTTTTCTACAAGGTAGTCAATTTCTAAAAGCTCTATAGGAGCTCTTCCTACAGCCTTAAACTCCTCTAGGATAAACCTAGAAATTTCCTTTGTACAGGCAAAGTATGCACCAGTATCATTAATAACAATATCACCTATACAATCACGCTTAATACCAAGTGCCATAAGTGAGCCTAATATTGATCTATGTGATACTTCATAATACTTTGAATTATATATGATCTTATATACAACAATCTTAAAGTCTAAAGGCAATATATCATAGCTTGAAAATACTACTCTATTGTAATCTGGATTTTCAATTCCACCATAATACTCTACATAGATATCCTTATAGTTTCTTGAAAGATTATCTATTATTTCTCTTTTTGAATCATCTATAAACGATAATAATCCAACACTACCATTTGTAGCCTTAATAAGCTGAGCCTCAACCTTTTTCTTAAACAGCTCTAATTCTCCCATAATATTCTACCTAGCCTTATGTGTGTTGCCCCACATAGGATTGCCTCCTTATAATCATTAGACATGCCCATTGAAAGACACTGCATATTTAAAGAGTATTTATGGTTTATTTCCTTAAGCTTAGCCTCTAGAGTGGAAAACTGAGTTATCAGCTCATCACTTGAGCTATTATCCCTTGCCATCATCATAAAGCCTATTAGATTGATGCTCTTATGCTTTAGTACCTCTTCTACAAAGCTATCAAGCTCAGCAAGCCTAACACCGTTTTTGTTTTCCTCTTCATTAACCGAAACCTCAATAAACGTATCAAGTGGTGTAGCTCTATACTTATCAATAAGCTTAGCTAATTCTAAGGAATCTAGGGAATGAAGGCAATCAATCTTATTGATAACCTCCTTTGCCTTGTTTCTTTGAAGGTGACCAATAAAATGCCAGCTAATATCATAGCCCTTTAGCTCCTCATACTTTTTCAAAAAGGAATCTACACGATTTTCACCAAAGGAATTAATGTTATGCTTAAGAAGACCTAGCATTTCCTTGCTATCAACATATTTTGTTGCTGCAACAATATTAACATTTGAATCAATACCCTCTAAAAATAAATCAATATCCTCTCTTAGCATAGCTTCCTCCTATCTTAAAAAATAAAGGATGAAGCACTTCATCCTATTATTCTTTAGCTTCTACCTGCTTCGGCTTAAGAAACGGTAATGCTAGCATACATGCTATATATAGATAATATACATAATAATACCAATTTCCTAAAACCTCATTATAATCTATTGCCACATACACATATAAGCCTAAATAAGCTACGGCTAGAATTAAGCTAAATATTAGCCTTAGCTTGCCAGATAGTAATACATTAGCAAATGTGTATAAAAATGCAATTGTAATAAATAAGTAGAAATAATGATTATATTCTAAATAATCAAGCATCGTTTTTCTTAACAAACTATTAGATACTGGATAAGTAAAAAAGAATATAACAAATATAACAAATAAAATAAAGCTTAGGGCCCTTATAAGCGTAATTTTTTCAGAACCCTTAATATTTACCTCACCTAGCTCTAAAATCTCTGCAAACGCTGGATTTTTAGAAATCGTAATCATTGTAGGTATCCCAACTAGATATAATACAACTGCCTCACCAAATGATACAAATATTAGTGATAGCATAAAATCTAGCTCTAAGGCTAGCCATAGCTCTAGGGCTATTATAATACCATTAGATAGAACAGGCCACAATGCTGCAAGGTAAATGTTTTTTGTCTTCGACATCAACAACACTGCCACTGTTGTTGCAAGTGTACCAAAGACCATATCATACCACCCTAATGATGAAGTGGTGTTGGCTACTAAGCATCCAATAATCAAGCTGATAGAATATTTAGGATTAAATACAACTAAAAGTATTAATACCTCTGATATTCTAAATTGGATATTACCATATGATATCGGTGCAAGTATCCATGTTAGTGCTACGTAAAGTGCAGCTATTATTGCTGACTCAGCAATAAACCTAATATTTAATTTTTGCATATAATAAGCTCCCTTGTTTTATATTTTAGAAGATGGTTATGCAAGGAACATCTTCAGCAAAAAATATTATACCATAAATACTATTAATTTCAACAAACTTTATAAAGAATAAAGGACAGCCTTTAAGCTATCCTTCATCACTAATTGGGAGAGTTATAGTTTGCTTATGAAATATATCTATCTGTAGGGAGATATGATAGATACTGTCTTTAATAGACATCTATAGTATAACCACTAAATATAGAATAAATACATTAAAATTATGTGAAATTGTTTAAATATATATTATCAATTTGTAAAAGAAAAAAATAG
>JAZNYN010000197.1:0-8166 GCA_045594405.1 Anaeroplasma sp. | reverse complement strand
CACGAACAACACACTTATTGCTTGCTTCACCAACTAATGATAAGAATGAGTTAGCACCAGTCAAGTTAGCAGCTTCAATGTTAGTCTTATCAGCAGGAGCAGTTTCACCATAAGATGCAACTAATTCTTCTAAGCTGAATGAATAAGTAACTTCTTCGAATTCACCCAATTGTTCAAATACAACATAAATTGTATTTTCAGCAGCTAATTCAGTAGCTACATACTTGTTATTACCTTCTGCATCAGAAGTGAACATATCAAATGCATAATTTGCAGGAACTGTGATAAGCTTCTTGATTTCAGATAAGTTAGCAGCAGATAATTTACCACCAACCCAGTGAGCATATGTAGCAACAGTTTCACCATTTAAATTCTTAACAGTAACAACAGCGTCCTTTTCTTGTGGACCAGCCCAGTCAGAAGTCCAATGAACATTTAAGTTGTCAGCAGCAAATACCTTAATTAATTCTTCATAAGGAGCAGCAACTTCTGCGTCAGTTACGATTGTACATGTAGTTTCGTTTAACTTAGCAATTAAATCTGCATAAACATCATCTTCAGTAGATTCAGCATCTGCACCAGTAGATTCTAAGTAAGTATCACCAGCAACGATAGCACCATCACCAGTGTTGTTATATTCTAATAATAATGCAGGAGTAGGACCAGCATTCATCTTACCATAACGGTCATTTAATGGTGATAAGTTATATCCATAGTATTCCTTAGAGAATGCCTTAGAAATTGAAGAGTTCATAACCATGATAGCCATGCTTTCAGCCCAACCACGAGCGATTGATACTGAACCGTCTTGAACATTTTCATCACCATAGAAGTTACAGTTGTTGAATACATAACCATACTTAACATCGTCAGTACCCTTACCGCTTGAGTAACCCTTAGTAGCTACAACATAACCACCGTTCTTTTCAGTTACACCAGCACCAATTGACATAATGTCACAGTCTTCGAAGAATGCAGTTGCATTATAACCGAAGATGTAGTCTGTTCTACCTTCGATGTAGCAGCCTTCATAATATTGACGACCGATTTGTGCGTATAATGTATCATGGTAAGAAGTGAACTTAACGTTCTTGAACATTGATTGATCAGCTTGAACTAAACAAGCAACAGCTTGAGAGTCAGAAGTAATCTTTAATGCTTCTAAGTATAATTCATGAGTATTATAGTAATTCTTGAATGTAATGTCTTGAGCATAGAAACCAACAGCTGAAGTTCTGATTGATACAGAAGCTGAACCGTCAGTTGAATAAGAAGTTGAACCAGAAGGGTCAGTTAAACCATTCATAGCGTCATACCAAATTACAGATTCGTTAGTACCATCGTTAGCACCAATTAATCTTACGTTTGGAAGCTTAACTTCTACTTTTTCCTTATATGAACCAGCAGCTACATTGATAGTCTTTACAGCGCTATCAGCAGCACCAGCAATACTTAAATATCTTAATGCATCATTTACAGATGTAAAGTTGATGCCTTCGTTAGATACAGAAACTGTACCAGCAGCATTAACGTTAATTACTACAGATGTAGCATCGTCAGCGATAACATCGTCAACAACGTTAATTACATAAGAATCTGTTAATGATTCGAATGCAGTTGCAGTAACAGTTACAGCACCAGCAGTAGCAGTAGATACTTCAGATAATGAATATTCGTCAGCAGATAATACGAATTCAACATATTCATTTTCAGTACCAACCTTTAATGCCTTAGCTCTAACAGCTAAATTAGCAGTTGTGAAATTAGAACCTGTTAAGAATACTTGTTCTAATGGAAGAGTAACTCTACTTGTATTAACGATATGATCAGCAATAACAATTTCCTTAGCTTCATATACGTTTACTTCATAAGAATCATCAAAATTATATGTAGCAAATTCATCAGTGAAACCATAGCTTACAGAAATTGTGTAGTTACCAGGAGCAGTTGAATAAGCAGATGAATCAACATCGAAGCCTTCAACTAAATCTTTTCTACCATTTTCATAAGTTAAGTAAACAGCTAAATTTTGAGAATTGAATTCTCTACCTTCTAAGAACTTAGTTTGAGGTAATGTAGCAATTTCAATTCCGTTAGGAGCAGATTTTTGTAATTCTTCAGAAATTACTAATGAATAGAAACGATAAGAACCAACAGAACCAAATACATAAGTACCAGCTTCTAGGTCATTAACAGCATAATCATTTTGACCTGTTTCATTCCATGATTCAACCTCAACCTTAGCGCCGTCAACTAGCTTATAAAGAGTAACAGTACCATTTGATCCAGAAGAACCATACTTGATATTGAATTCGATCTTGTTATTTCTACCATTTAATTCGAATGTAATATCCTTTTGTTGGTTATTAACACATGCAGTCTTAGAAGAAGTTGCAGCTTCGAAATAAACACCAGCACCATATGTGAATCTACCAAATGTTACATTCTCAGTTGGCTTAGCCTTACCAGGATATGCAGCAGCACCAGCATCAAAACCAGCGTCTGTAGATACCCATTCGTAATCAGCATCCCACTTAGCATAAATAGTTACGTTACTAGAAATTGGAGTACCGAAATCGAATAATGTAGTTAATTCAGGATCAGCATACCAGTTAACGAATGTCTTATAGTTATAAGTTGGATCTGCAGGTTTTTGAACTGTAAAGAATCCAAATTCGTCTTCAGTAACATATTGTGGAGCGATTGCAGAACCGCCATTAGTTTCGAATGTTACAATATATTCATTGCTAGGAATTTCTTCAGCAACCCACTTAGCATAAAGTGTAATATCACTAGTTACAGTTAAAGTTGCTAAATCAACCTTAGTTGTGAATGCAGCTTCAGCATACCAACCATCAAAAATGTAACCAGCCTTAGTTGGATTACTTGGAGCAGTGAATGTTTCGCCGTTTTTAACTGTAATAGCTTCAACAGCAGAACCACCATTAGTTTCGAAAGTAACTGTATATGAAACTTCTTCAGGAGTGTCATCACCAAAGAAATTACATGAAGTTAGACTTACGATACCACTTACTAGAAGTAAACCTAATAAAAGATGTCTTTTTTTCATAGTTTTTTTACCTTTCTTTTTTATAGTTAGATTGTGTTTAAAAACGTATTTATGAAAACGCTTTTTAATACAAAGAAATTATAACACGTAAAACTTTAGGAGTAAAGAACTTTAATTCAAGTTTTTGGACAAAAAATAACAATAGCTGCAATTAACCTATTAAAAATATATATAATATAAAAATATATTGCAAATTCTGCAAGCACCCTTATAGTTTTTTTCTATAAGAAAAAAGTAATCAAACCTTTAATTTTTTTAATTTGTTGCTATAATTTAATATAGAAGGAAGGGATATTATGAAAAGAAAACTTCATTCAATAGCCGCAAATCTGTTAGATTTAGGTAAAAGAAACAGACTTTTAAACTACAAAAATACGGGCTATAGAACTATTAATATATTAAACGATAATATTGAAGAGGTATTTGATAAGATCGTAGATTCAAATACATATACATTGTACAATCTAGAACCATCACTAAAAAAATACCATGAAGATTTAGTTATGAATGCTGAAGGTGATGAAACATCCTATTCTGAATTAAGAATTAAGGATGTATTTTTACCAGTAATAGGAAAAAAGGATTTGTTAGCCTATAAGCAGGATAAAAAATTATCTATTGTTCTTCGTGCAATCTACAAAGAATATAAGCTGTCTTTAATTGAAAGAGGTATAAATAGCTTATATATTACCTTTGGTATGGTTAATTACACTGAAGATGGAAATAAATATAGTGCTCCTGCTTTATTAATTCCAGTTGAATTTATTCATAAGAACAATGAATATAAGGTTAAGGAATATGAAGATGAGGTTATTTTTAACCCAACACTTCAATATTACTTAAAAACAGTAAAAAAGATAATAATTCCTGATTATAATGATGAACCTATTAATGAGTATTTTGAAATGATTAAATCAAAATTGTTATCAGATATGTCATTTGAAAACAAAATCACATTAGGTATTTATTCATTTTTAAAAATGAATATGTATAGTGATTTAATAAACAACACCGATGAGGTAATAAAAAACACTAATATAAGAAGATTACTAGGCGAAAGCATACCAAATGATGAAAACGAGAGAAACACAATTTATCCTGTAGTAGATTGTGATTCATCACAAACGCAGGCCATTACCCTAGCGGCACAAGGAAAATCGTTCGTTCTTGAGGGGCCTCCAGGATCGGGTAAAAGCCAAACAATCACAAACATCATTGCAACGCTTATCGCAAACAATAAAAAGGTACTATTTGTTTCTCAAAAGCTAGCTGCCTTAAATGTAGTATATGAAAACCTAAAAAGATGTGGATTAGATGATTTTGCAGCACTATTACATTCACACAAGGCTAACAAGAAGGAATTTATTGATGATTTATATGAATCAGCCGTTAAGCCAAAGTATGAAATTAATAGAAGTGTTAGTGAAATTCAATCTAATTACGATATCCAAAACACAGCAATTGAGGTTTATCAAAATGAGGTAAATAAGAATGTTGTTGAAATGGGTATATCTTTATATGAATTATATTCAAAATATTTATCGGTTGAATGTGCTCCTTTAAAGTTTGAATTTGACAAAGAAATTAAGCATTCAAGCTATAAAGAGGCAACGGAAACCATCAAGGAATTTGTTGATTTATCTAAGGATATTGCATACGATTATAGGAAGTGTGCATTCTACGGATTAAAGGAGCTTAGCAGCAACTATATTCGCTTTGAATTAGATGAGGATTTAACGGTAATAATTAGATACCTAGAAAAGCTTTCTGAGATTAAATTTGATATCAATTCAACTCTCAATTCTAACATAGTAAACATCTATGATGTTTATAACTCTATAGATTTGGTAGATAAGTTGCTTTCAGTAAAGACATATCACGAGAATTATTTAGTTAAGGAAAAGCGTGAAAAGTTAGCTCAAAATCTTGAAAAATTTATCAAGCTTCAAAACTCAATTTTAGAGAGCCAAAAGCTAATAAATAAGCATTATTTTGATGAGGTTTATACTCAAAATTTAAAAGAAATTTATGATGGCTTAAGAAGCTTTAATCACTCGGTTTTTAAGTGCTTTAATTCTGAATATAAGCGTTATAAACGTCAAGCTCTACTAAACAGAAAATCAAAGGCAAAGCATGATAAATTAGTTGAAGAGTTTAATGTAATTTATGAGCTTGGATTACAAAAAAATCAATATGAAAATGAGAAGGCAAGCATCCTAAATACTTATGGTGGTTCTGCTGAGCAGGTTTTAGAGGATTTAAATAAATTAAGCTTCTTAACAACAGATTATCAGGTGTCAAAGGAAAAGTTTGTTCACCTAAAGAAGGAGCTTACAGATGTATTTATTGCATTTAATTCTTATGCACAAGAAAACGATAAGCTTGTTAAATTCTTTGACAATTTTGATAAGACAATTGTTAATCCATACAACTACTCAATCGAGGATCTAATTTTAAAATTTAAAGAGTTAAAATTAATTAAGGACAAGATTAAAACATACAATACATTAATGGGTGTAGTAAATCATTTAAATGATTTAAATTGTTTAGATTTTATAGATTTTGCCCTTGATGAGGCTATTGGTTTAGATGATATTTTAGTTCAATTTGATAAGCAATATTACCTATCAAAAATCTATGCAATCATCGATGAAAATCCAATTTTATCAGGCTTTTCAAGCTCAAAAGAGGACTCAATTATTTCTGAATTTATTGATATAGATGAGAAATATTTACAGGCAAACAAGGCTATAGTTTTTGCCAATTGCAGCAAAAATAGACCGGATGATTCAGTATTAGAGGGAACTCAGTTTGCAACCCTTATTAAGGAACATAACAAGCTAAGAAAGCAAAAGCCTATTAGAATGCTATTAGATGAAATATTTGATACTGCATTAAGAATTAAACCAATTTTCTTAATGTCACCACTTTCGGTATCTACATATATTTCTGGCAAGGTTAATCAATTTGACTGTGTTATTTTTGATGAGGCATCTCAGGTTTTTGCATATGATGCATTTGGTGCAATTTATAGAGCTAAGCAATGTATTATTATAGGAGATACAAAGCAAATGCCACCATCTAATTTCTTTGGTGCAATATCAGAGGCAGAGGATGAAAAGGATTATGAAGATAATTTACAGTCTATTCTAGATTCAGCTCAAGGTATGCTATTAACATCAAGATTAAAGTGGCATTATCGTAGTAGAAACGAGGATTTGATTAGATTTTCTAATCAAAATTTCTATGATGATAATCTAATTACTATCCCTCAGGCAGAGGTAAGCAAGGAGGGCTTTGGTGTTGATTTTGTATATTTATCTGATGGCAGATATGATGTTAAATCTCGAACAAATAGAAAAGAAGCAGAAGCGATATGTAATATGGTATTTGAGCATTATAAAAACTCATCTCAGTCACTTGGTGTAGTTGCGTTTTCTAATGTACAGGCTGAGCTAATAGAGTCGTTAGTATATGCAAATGTTCATAAATATCCAGAGCTAGCTCATTATTTTGATGACAGCGAATATGAACCGTTCTTTGTTAAAAATTTAGAAACAGTTCAGGGTGATGAGCGTGATCGTATTATTTTTAGTATTTGTTATGGTTATAACGAAAACGACAAGTTCTATCAAAGGTTTGGTCCATTAAATAATGTTGGTGGTGAACGTAGACTGAATGTTGCTATAACTCGTGCTAAATATAATGTTACTGTTGTTTCTTCAATAAAGTATACGGACATCGAAACAAAAAACACTGAATCTGTTGGCGTTAAGATGCTAAAGGATTATTTAGAATTTGCCGAGCATCATTCAATTGTGAATGCTAAAAATATATTAACAGATGACGGAGTTGCAAATAATATTTGCAAGGAGCTACAAAAATACGGTTATGAAACTACAACTAACGTCGGTGCTTCGAAGTTTAAGATTGATATTGTAGTTAGTAAAAATGGCAAAAATTTATTAGCAATAATGCTAGATAAAAAAGCTGCCTTCTCAGATAGCAACAGAGATAAATTTAGATTAATAAAGACAGTATTAGAAAGATTAGGTTGGAAGCTTCATAGAGTTTATTCTACTGCTTGGATTAATGATCAATCTCACGAATTAAGCAGGCTTTTAGATGTTTTAAAGGAAAATACGCAAGCAGAAGAAGCACAGACCGAAGAGGTTTTAGTAAATGATTTAATTATTTCTACTGAAAACAACCTTGATGGAGCATTCATACAATACGAAGAGCTTCCATTTGAACAAATAGAAAAAACATACCAAAATTATGGTATGCTAGAGGTTATTCATAATATTGTAGAGCATGAAGGTCCAATTCATGAGCAATATTTATTAAAGAAGCTAAGTAGATTTACTAAATCAGGAAGAATCACAGTCGCATTAAAGGATGAGTTCTATACTGCACTAGAAAAATTAAATTGTCAAAAGCAAAGAGAATATTTATATTATGGTAATATAGATAACATAAAATTGCGTTTAGGTTCTGAAAGAACTATTGAACAAATTCACACAAACGAGCTACAATACGGAATAATGACCATTGTAAAGGAAAATAATGGTATAACAAAAGCTGGCTGCTTCAAGGCATTAGTTAAGAAGCTAGGCTTTTCAAAAATTACAGATAAAACAACCGCTGTATTAGAGGATGCATTAATATTCTTAAAGCTAGACGGTAAGGTGGTTGAACGTGGAGAATGTTTATTTATTTAATTTTTGACGTTTTGAAAGTGTTCTAAAAAAACAAAGTCCCAATTCAAAAGAATTGGGATTTTTATTGTTATAGTATTTCTTTATTGAAGTGTCCTCTTGTATCTGTATCCTTATTAAAAAATGATGTTTTTTTCATAGAGATTAATTTTTCTTTAAACATTTCAATGATTTTAATTGATTCATTATAGTCCTCAATTGTTAGCTGAATTCTATAAGTATTAATTCCATTAATATCCTCTAAATCATCAATAAGGTTTAGATTTTTACCATTTAATATCGTAGTGGTACAATCCTCATGAGATAAAATAGGAAATTGTCCGTATTCATCCTTGATGATATATTTTTTTGTTTTACATTTTCCACACAAGCCCATTG
>JAZNYN010000196.1:0-3998 GCA_045594405.1 Anaeroplasma sp. | reverse complement strand
GGATTAGTTCCCCTTCCAAGCAATGAATTTAGAATTGAAGTTGGTCGTACAAATTCTGTTCTTGCATTAGAGGCAAGTGAAAAGATGTACGGTGGTAATATTATATTATTAGTTCAAAAGGATCCAACATTAGTTGATGTTTCTAAGGATGACATCGAACCAATGGGTGTTTTAGCAAAAATTGTCCTAAAGCTTAAGCTTCCAAATAATAATTATAAGGTTAAGTTTAAGGTTACTAATCGTATTGCTATTAAGGAATACACATCAATTGATCCTTACTTCGTGGTTAACTACGAAAAGATGTTCTCTATTTTAGAAAACAGTGAGATGGAGGCTGCATTACTTAATAACATTTCATCAGAATTAGTTAAGGGTGGTAGCAATATTCTAACATCACCAGAGGAGGTTTCTAAGCTATTACAGCAAGGAACTAATGCTGATGTATTATCAGATGTTATCGCATATCATATTAAAGCTAATCCTAATACTAATAAGTATAAATACCTAGAGGAATTAAATGTCACTAAGAGATTAGAAATGATTGTTTCTGAAATTGAACGTGAAAAGCATATTGTGGAAATTGAAAATAAGATTAACAAAGAGGTTAAAAAATCTATTGATGAGTCACAAAAGGAATATTACCTACGTGAAAAGATGAAGGCTATTCAAAATGAATTAGGTGATAAGGCTCGTCAAGAAGAGGATGTTGAAAAACTTAGAAAAGCTTTAAATGAAAAGAAGCTTCCTAAGAATGTTTATGACAAAGCTATGGCTGAACTTCAAAAGTATGCTTCAACATCAAATCAAATGGCTGAATCAGGCGTTATAAGAAGCTATTTAGACTGGATAATTAATTTACCATGGAATGAAACAAGCAAGGATAATGACGACTTAAATGACGTTGTAGCTAAGCTTGATAAGAATCACTATGGTTTAGAGAAGGTTAAGGATAGAATTGTTGAATATTTAGCTGTAAAGATGATGACTGGAAAGAATCCGTCAACTATATTATGCTTTGCAGGGCCTCCGGGAGTTGGTAAAACTTCTTTAGCTAAATCTATTAGTGATGCATTAGGACGTAAATTTATAAAGCAATCACTAGGTGGTGTTAGAGATGAATCTGAAATCCGTGGTCATAGACGTACATACATCGGTGCCTTACCTGGTAGAATTTTAAAGGGAATGAAGGATTCAGGTACAATTAATCCAGTATTCCTACTTGATGAAATTGATAAGATGACTTCAGATTATCGTGGTGATCCTGCAGCTGCAATGCTTGAGGTTTTAGATCCAGAGCAAAATATTGCCTTTTCTGATAATTATCTTGAGGAGCCATATGATTTATCACAAGTTATGTTTATCACTACAGCAAACGATTTAACACAAATTCCTGCGCCATTAAGAGATAGAATGGAAATAATTGAGCTTTCTTCTTATACAGAAATTGAAAAGTTCAATATTGGCTTTAAGCACTTATTACCTCGTCAATTAGAGGAGCATGGCTTAAAGGAAGGTCAAGTTGTTATTAATGAGGATGCAATGTATGCTATCATTCAAAATTATACTCGTGAGGCTGGTGTACGTGAGCTTAATCGTATGATTGCTAGTATCTGCCGTAAAACAGTTAGAAAGATTTTGATGGATAAGGTTGAAGGCTGTACAGTAACAGTTGATAATTTAACAGAATTCCTAGGTAAGGTTAGGTTTACAAATAATAAGAATCGTGGTATTAATCAGGTTGGTATAGTTACAGGTTTAGCATATACACAATTTGGTGGTGACACATTAGATATTGAAGTAACTAAATATCCTGGCAAGGGTGCTTTAGTATTAACTGGTAAGCTTGGTGATGTTATGAAGGAATCTGCACAAGCTGCATTTTCATATGTAAGAGCACATCAGGATGAACTAGGAATCGACAAGACAGTTTTAGAAAGCAATGATGTTCATATTCATGTTCCAGAGGGTGCTGTTCCAAAGGATGGTCCATCTGCAGGTGTAACATTAACTACTGCATTAGTATCTGCATTAACTGGAAAAGCAGTTGATTGTCATATTGGTATGACTGGTGAAATTACCTTAAGAGGCTCAGTACTACCAATTGGTGGATTAAGAGAAAAATCAATCGCAGCTCACAGAAGTGGCATTAAGAAAATCTTTATTCCATTAGAAAATGAAAGAGATATTGAGGATGTACCACAAGAGGTACGTGATGTATTAGAGATAGTTCCAGTTTCACATATTTCTCAAATTCTTGAACAATTATTCTAAAATAATATTAAGGTTATATTCGTATAACCTTTTTATTTGTCCAAAAAATGGACAAAATGTTACAAAAAATCCCTTTACTTTTATAAAAATAATTTATATAATGAACATGCGTAATAGATTTCGTTTATAGAGGTGAGAGCTATGGTAGACACTAGATTAAAGACTCTTTTGACACTTTTAGAAGAGAAAAATTATACTAGTACAGCTAAAAAATTATATATTACACAGCCAGCTGTAACTCATCATATTAAATCATTAGAAAAGGATGCTAATATAACATTATTTTCAAATTCAAAGACATTTGAGTTAACATCTGCAGGAGAGGTTTTAGTTAAATATGCTAAAAATGCTATAGAACAATATTCCCTTCTAGAAAACAGCTTAGCCAAGACACTTAAGGAGGCAGTATGTACAGTTGCATTTACTCCTTTTACGAAGGATATTTTAGATAATTTTGGTATAACTACCTTCTTTAAAAGACAAGAAGCAAAGCTTAATATAATGATTGAAAAATATGATAATATAATTGAAGGACTTGTTGATGGAACAATAGATTTTGCGATTATTGATAATAACTTTGATGGATCAATATTTGAATCATATAGCTTATTTTCTTCTAAGCTAAAACTTGTTTGTAAGGCATATGGTAATTATGGTTCAAAAGATAGAATAACTCGTGAGCAGCTTAAGAATGCGCCATTAGTATTAGCTGAAAAATCAAGTGGATTATATAAATCAACAATTAATTCATTACATTCAAAAAATATCAATATCAAAGATAATGATATTTTATATACAAATTGTAATGATTGGCTTGTAAATCTTGTTATTATAAATGATGCTATATCAGTTATGTATGAGGATTCTATGAGTACATATATCGATAAAGGCTTAATTAAGCCAATAGAATTGTTAAATTTTAATTTTTCTCAAAATGTATATTTGATTTATAGTAGAAATGCTTATTTGTCAGATAATATTAAGAAGCTAATTGATAATTTGAAAAAATACATGGAGTAGCCTATGCTAGAAATTTTATACGAAGATAATCATATAATTGTATGTTATAAAAACAAGGGAATTTTATCTCAATCAGATGGTTCTTCAAAGCCAGATATGCTTACTATGCTAAAGGCATATATTAAAGAAAAGTATAATAAGCCTAACGAGGTATATTTAGGCCTAGTTCATCGTTTAGATATCAATACATCAGGAGTAATGGTATTTGCAAGAACATCAAAAGCAGCTGCACGATTATCAGATCAAATTAGAAATCATATATTTCTAAAGAAATATATAGCTGTTGTAGAAGGTAATGTTATTACAAAGGATTATATTAAACTTGAATCTAAAATCATTAAAAATGAAGCTGAAAAGAAGGCCTATATTTCAGATGTTGGTCAGGATGCAATATTAGAATATAAATCAATTAATAATTATAAAATTAATGACGTAGATGTATCACTATTAGATATCAAACTTTTATCAGGTCGTTTTCATCAAATTAGATGTCAGCTATCATCGATTGGACACCCAATATATGGTGATACAAAATATAATTCAAAGCATAAAATTGAAGCTCTGTCATTTCCGCTTCAAGCATATAGCTTAACTTTTATTCATCCTACATTAAAAGAAAAAATGACTTTTGAAAAAATAGAAGAAAATATTTATGTTAAGACTCTTTAAGAGTCTTTTTATTTTCACTTAAACGCATATATTAAATT
>JAZNYN010000195.1:0-12585 GCA_045594405.1 Anaeroplasma sp. | reverse complement strand
TTCAAGATCTGGTAACCTTCAAGAGGCGAAAAAGCGTCAATATTATTTAAAACCTAGTGATGTTCGTAAGCAAAAACGTCAAGAGGCAAGAAGAAAATTCAAGTAAGAATTTATAGGGGAGTCTTGATGACCCCCTATTATTATTTATATGGAGGCAAAATTATGAAGATATTTATGATTGGTGATTCTACAATGAGATATAATAACTTTCAACGTTATCCTCAATGTGGATGGGGCCAAGTGTTACATATGTTTACTAAAAATCAATGGTTAATTGAGGATCATGCAGAAAATGGAAGAAGCACAAAGAGCTTTAAGGATGAGGGTCGCTTTGACGTTATTCTATCTCGTTTAGAAAAGGGAGATTTTGTTATCTGTCAATTTGGCCATAATGATCAAAAGGATGATCCTAAGCGTTATACAGAGGCTTATGGAAGCTATCAAGATAATCTTAAATATTTTGCTTTAGAGGTTGAGAAAAAGGGTGGCAGAATTGTTTTTGCAACTAGTGTTACTCGTCATCAATTTGTTGATGGTAAGGTATCTAACACGCATTTTGATTATCCTCAAGCTATGATTGATTTTTGTAAAGCTAACGGTTATACATGCATAGATCTTAATGGCTTAACTATTGATCTATATAATAAGATTGGTGAGGAAGCCTCATCTAAATTCCATATGATTTTTCCACCTAATATTTATCCTAATTATTTAGAAGGTAAGGAGGATCATACTCATCTAGTATATAGAGGTGCTTTAATGGTAGCTGAGCTATTTGTTAGAGCTATAGCTAAAACTAATGATCCAATTAAGGAATGCTTCATTAACTTAGAGGAAAAAGAAGAAATCGATTATACAATGCTTATTGATTAATGCTAGGCTTTCTAGCATTTTTCTTTTGTTGTAATTTATCCATTCTTTTGTTATAATAACAATGAATAAATGGAGGTACTGATATGAAAAAAATCAAGTATTTATTATTAATTCTATTACTAGCATTTGGCTTAGTTTCATGTGGTGGAGAAGAAACACCTGAGGTCAAGGACGGATATACTATAACATTTGATATGAATGGTTATGGTGAGCAGGTTAATAGTATTGAAAATGTTAAGAGTATTCCAGCAGGTATGACTGCACCTGTAGAGCCAGGCTATGAATTTGGTGGCTGGTTTTATGATGAGGCATGTACTGTAGAGGTTTATGCGTTTTCTGCAATATCTAGCGATGTAACACTATATGCTAAATGGACGGCATTAAACTATAATGTTAATTTTAATAACAATGGTCACGGTAGTACAGTTGATGCTATATATTCAAACAAGCTTCCTTTAAATCTACCAGTTTTATCTGAAGAGGGCTATATATTCAATGGCTGGTATTCTGATGCTAGATTAACTAAGAAGGTAGAAGGTGGAGATGTTATTAAGTCTAACATGACACTATATGCTAGCTGGACACTTATTACCTTTGAAATTAGCTTTGTAAATAATGGACACGGAGAGGCTTTAGAGGCTATAAATTTACCTAGCCTACCTGAGAAGCTTCCTGTATTAGAAGAAGAAGGATATCAATTTGCAGGCTGGTATATGGATGAGGAATTTAATGAAATTGCTATTCCTCAAACAGCATTAGATAAGGATGTAACATTATATGCTAAGTGGTATGATTTTTCTACTAATAGCAAGATTAAATCAAATTATTTAAGTGCTAATGGATATTTAAATAATAATATTACTAATTTCTCACAATATGAAAATACATCAGCTTATGTAAAGGTTACTACTGCAGATGAATTTATAACAGCTTTAAAATCTGCAAAGTCAAGTGTAACTAATACATGGGACAGCGAAACAGCTTCTGTTGTTCAAACAGTAAATTCAACTGGTACGGTTCATGTAATCGAAATTATGAATGATCTTAATTTAGGCTACAATGTATTATCATCAACAGCAAAGTCATCTGGTATTGTTGATAATTATGTTAAAACATATACTCCAACTTCTCAAATGGTTTTAGAAAATGGTATTAGCCAAATAAAGATTGAATCAACTTCTAATCTATTAGTATTCTCTAAAAATGGCTCTAAGCTTACTCATGCCGGCTTTAAGCTAACAAGCTGTCATAATGTTGTATTTAGAAACCTAAGCATGGATGAGATTTGGGAATGGGAGGACTCAAGCAGTAAATCAGTTGCCGCAATTGGTGATTATGATAGGTTTGGTTGGGCATACTTTAAGATTTCTCACTGCGGTCAGGTTTGGATTGATCATATGGATTTTGGTAAATCATATGATGGTCAAATTGATTATGCAAATCCAGTATCAAATACTGAACAAACAAAGTTTAGATTAGCTAAGGATTCAGATGGAACTAATGGTCTTCATATTTCTAACTGTAATTTTAATGGTGGCTCTGATGATAAGGATGGCTACCTATACAAGATGATGGAAGCAATTGAGGCAGACTATATCGCAGGTAATTCTAATTATTTATATTACAAAGCATTAAGAGATGCTGGTGCTACATTCGAACAAATTTTATATGGTTTAGCAATACCACAAAAGAAGGGCTTCCTTCTAGGTGATGGTGTGGATGTATCTAAGCCAGATTTTGAATATAATTATCAATTAAGAGTATCATTTGTAAATTGTAAGTTCATCAATCTAGAGGATCGTGCTCCAAAGGTACGTGGTGGTGATGTAGTTATGTATAACTGCTTACTAGATGCATCAACATATTATGATTATCGTACTCAGCTTCAAAATTTAGGTGCTGGTGCTAAGGCTATCGTTCAAGGTGTTAATAGCTCTTGGAAGTGTGCATTAGTTTCTCAAGCAATTGTAATTGGCTGTGGTGCTTATGCTCATCTAGAAAATTGTGTTATTAAGGGATATAATACCTTAGTTAATCATAATGATAGCTACCAAAATAATACTCTAGGTGTAATCAAGAGCTATTATAGCTTGATTAACTGTTCATATCAAAAGGGCTCTTCTGATGAGGTAGCAGTTGGTTCAACTACTGATTCTGATGCACACAGAAATCTAATGGTTTCATCTGGTAACATTAAAAATGATTTAGTATTCCCTAAGCAAAACGGTGCTTATCCATTTGGCATTGCAACTGTTGAATTAGATGATATCTATTCATACTTAAATGATGCAACGTATGGAAGTGGAACTAAGAGCAATCTTGATTGGTTAAACTCTTATTGGACAATTTCATAATACATTTTACAAATTAGAGTAGTTTTACTATAGAACTACTCTTTTTTGTTTTACAAAATGACAAAATATCTTATCAGATAATTACGAAATTGGAGTGATGTTATGTTTGATCCTAAGACAATAAAATTTCCATATCCTAAAATATACAAATGGACACTATTTAGTAGTTAAAAGCGATAATGGGCTAGTCTTTGATAAGGATTATCCTTTCATTGATAATTAATTCAGCTTTAGATTTAAAAGCTTTTGGTTTATGATTTTTTGTAAATTAATTGTTGTGCTTGTCGCAAGAATTAGATTAGGCCTTTTAAGAAGGAAACTGCATCATATGCAGTAATGTGTGATAAGCCTATATTACCTATGGCCTTTACATATAGAAAGCCAGGCTTTATTAGAAGGTGTATATTTAAGCAAATTACACTATATACATTAAATATAGGTGAACCAATCTATAAGGATGATAGCCTCACAAAAGTGAACAAGAGCTTGATTTATTAAAGCGTGCTCATGAGGCTGTTTGTATATTAGCTAATATTAATCCAGAGGATAATATTTATCCACCAATTTATGATAATACAAGCCGAGTAGATTATTAATTTAATTTATAAAGAAGAATAATTATTCCATTTTCAAAATATTGACTTTTATATAAGAATAATATATTATCTAATTAATCCCCTTTGCTTGGGAGTTGCTCACACCATTGTGAGCTTTTTTCTTTCATTTTTAATTAATAAATGATATAATGATATAGGTTTATATGGAGGTGTGTTTATGGCTCGTAATAATTCAAATAATAGATATAATGATAAGACTTTAAAAATGGAATACACATTTCAATTTAGAGTTAATAGAAGCTCTGAGCTATTAGAATTTCTTTTACAAAAAATGAATACATCTAGAAATAATGTTAAATCATTATTAACTAATAGACAGGTGCTAGTAAATGGTGCAGTTGTTACTCAATATAACTTTATGCTTGCAAAGGATGATGAGGTTAAGATTTCTAAAAAGCCAGTTCAAAGTGCGCAAAATCAGCCTCAAAAAAGACGTGAGCCTAAGCGTCATTTCACTATTAACATTATTTATGAGGATAGTGAGTTTATCGCAATAGATAAGCCTCAAGGATTATTATCAGTTGAATCTGATAAGGAATCAGAGGAAACAGCATTTAATTATGTATTTAATTATTTACAATCTAAAAACAAGCTATTACGTCCTTATGTTCTTCATAGAATTGATAAGGAAACCTCTGGTGTATTAGTTTTTGCAAAGGATGTAAGAATTCATTCAATGCTTAAGCTAAGATGGAATGAGCTTGTTCTAGCAAGAGAATATTACGCGTTAGTTGAAGGTAAGATGGAGGTAAGAGAGGATACTATTACATCCTATCTAAAGGAAAATCAAAATAACCTTATGTATTCATCTAAAGATCCTTCTGGTGAATATGCGATTACAAACTATAAGGTTGTTAAGGATAATCAATTTTATTCCCTACTACGTGTTAATATTGAAACAGGCAGAAAAAATCAAATTAGAGTTCATATGCAGGATATAGGGCATCCTATTGTAGGTGATGATAAGTATGGTCATACTAAAAATCCACTAAAGCGTTTAGGCCTACATGCTTCAAGATTAATATTTAAGCATCCTGTAACAAATGAAGAAATTATGATTTCCGCACCAATACCACATATTTTTAAGGGTGTATTTGGAAAATAATAAGGCTAGTAAATTCATACTAAAAATGGCTAGTATTTTACTAGCCTTTTTCATTTTTAAATAATTATATTCATAATATTAATTGGTGATTTGATGAAAAGAAGAATTTCCTTTATGATTGTACTTTCATTTTTAATGTTTACAGCCATTATTATAAGGCTAGGGTATATTACCTTTGTTATGGCTGATGAGATAAATATTTTAGCGTATGATTTGTGGAGTAGAGAAATTCCTATAGAAACCTCAAGAGGTTTAATTTTAGACAGAAATGGTAATGTGATTGTAGGTAATGAGCTATGCTATACAGTTTGTTCTATAAATAAGCAAATAGAGGACAAAGAGTACACTGCAAACATCCTGGCAAATGAATTAGGGTGTAGTAGGGAAGCAATTTTAGCGCACATCAATAAAAGTAATTCCATCGAGATAATAAAGCCTGAGGGTAGGAAAATAGATAAAAAGAAGGCTCAAGCTATATCAGCCTATAATCTTAAGGGGATATATTTAACTGCTGATAGTAAAAGATATTATCCTTATGGTACCTCACTAGCACAGGTATTAGGATTTTGTGGGATAGATAATGATGGTCTTTCAGGAATTGAATATATGTATAACGACTATTTAAAAAGTCAAAAAGGAGCTCTTAAAATAAATACAGATGCTAAAGGAAATTTAATGCATAATATGACCTCTGAATTTATATCTGCAACACCAGGCTTGAACATATCCTTAACAATCGATATAAACCTTCAGTCAATAATGGATTCAGTGATTACTAAAGCGGCAGCACTTTATAATCCAAACCAAATAATGGGATTAATGGTTTCAGCTAAAACTGGTGAAATACTTGCGATGAGCTCTTATCCATTTTATGATCCATCAAGGTATCAGGATTATAGCAATGAAATTATAAATCGAAATCTACCAATATTTTATCAGTTTGAATTAGGCTCGACCTTTAAAATAATTACATATTCAGCAGCACTAGAGGAGGGCTTATTCAACCTAAATGAGCATATATATTGCAGTGGGTCATCTGTAGTTGGTGATAGAAAAATAAGGTGCTGGAAGGCTGGTGGTCATGGTAGTCAAACAATGCTTGAAGGAATCCAAAACTCTTGTAATGTTTGTTTTATGGAATTAGGTAGAAGACTAGGTGCGGAAAAATTTTATGAGTATCTAGCTAGATTTGGAATGACGGAAAAAACAGGAATAGACCTAGCCGGAGAGGGAAGCCCTATAATAGTTTCTAAATCAAGCTGTGGTCCTGTTGAGCTTGCAACTCAGGCCTTTGGGCAATCTAGTGCCTACACAATGATAGAGCTTGCCATGGCATCTATTGCTGCAGTTAATGGTGGTAATTTGTTTACACCATACATATTAAAAAGTATTTCAACCTACAATGATTCACTTGTTTACGAGAATGCAACAATGATAAAAAGAAGCGTAATAAGCTCCAAAACAAGTGATTTGATGAAATATGCACTAGAATGTGTCTGTGCGCTTGGAACGGGAAGAAATGCTTTTTTAGAGGGTTTTAGAGTTGGTGGTAAAACAGGTACAGCGCAGGTAATATCATCTACTGGTGGATATGAAGCAGGGCATTACATTTTATCATTTTTAGGTATGGCTCCTATGAATGATCCAGAGATTCTTTGTTATCTTGCGATAGATAAGCCACAAAACTGTGTCCAATATGGGGGTACAGTGGCCGCACCATTAGTTGGTGAAATAATGGAACAATCTCTTACCTATTTAGAAATTAATAGGGATTATGAAAATCAAATAGAAAAGAATCTAAGATGGTTTTTAGACACGCCAACATACAAAGTAGATAATTACATAGGTAAAACTAAAAAAGAAATAAAGAATACACAATTTTATAATTATGTATATTACGGTGATGGAGATACTGTAATATATCAATCACCTGATCATGGTGAGAGAATAAAAGAAGGAGATACTATAATGCTATATATGGGATGATTAATTATTCCATATATTTTTGTTATTGAAATCAATTCATATACATACATTAATATAGATAATGCGATGATTATTATAAAGCCAAGTGTCGAATTGCGGAACAGCCAAGTGTCGAGTTGTTTTTGCGACAATCGTAGGAAAATGCTTGAATCTTTGATTTGTATATTACATAATATATGTAGGTTTAACAGAAACGAGGCATGCAAATGAAAAAATATAAAAGTAGAATTGCAGATGAAATATTAAAAAGAAAACTAGAAGGTAAGGGTGCTGTATTAATAGAAGGTCCAAAATGGTGTGGTAAAACAACAACTGCAGAACAACTTGCAGCCAGTATACTTTATATGGATGACCCTGAAAGGAAAGAACAAAACATAAATATGTCTGAATTGAACCCTAAAAGATTATTAAAAGGTGCTACTCCTAGACTTATAGATGAATGGCAAATTGCTCCGAAGCTTTGGGATACAATTCGCTTTGAAGTGGATCATCGAAGTGAATTAGGTCAATTTATACTTACAGGTTCGGCAGTTCCTGTAGATACAAAAGAAATAACACATTCTGGAACAGGTAGATTCACTTGGTTAATGATGAGACCTATGAGTTTATATGAATCAGGCGATTCTAGCGGTGAAGTAAGTTTAAAAGATTTATTTGATGGTCAAATAGAAATTGATGGATATTCAGAACTAGATTTCGAACGATTAGCATTTCTTGTATGTAGAGGTGGTTGGCCTCAGGCAGTAGATATGCGAGATGAAATTGTATTAGATCAAGCAATGGATTATTTAGATGCTGTCATCCATTCAGATATCAATAGAGCTGATAATGTTAAAAAAAATCCTGATAAAGTACGTAGACTTATGCGTTCATATGCTAGAAATCAAGGGACTCAAATTCCAAACACAGAGCTTGCAAAAGATGTTCAAGGAAATGATGAGGGTTCAATTAACGAAGAAACTATTGCATCATATTTAAGTGCATTAAAGAAGATATTTGTAGTAGAAGAAATGCCAGCATGGAATCCGAATTTACGTTCGAAAACAGCTATTCGTTCATCCGATACAAGATATTATATAGATCCTTCCATAGCAGTTGCAGCATTAGGAGTTGGTCCTAATGATTTAATAAATGATTTAAAAACATTCGGATTCCTATTTGAAACATTATGTGTAAGAGATTTACGTGTATACGCGGAAGCTTTAAATGGTGATGTATTTCATTACAGAGATAAAAATGGATTAGAATGTGATGCTGTTATTCATTTAAAAAATGGAAAATATGGTTTAGTAGAAATTAAACTTGGTGGTGAAAAGCTTATTGAAGAAGGTGCTACAAGTTTAAAAGCTTTGACATCTAAAATTGATACAGAGAAAATGAAGACCCCATCATTCCTTATGGTTTTAACAGGAACAGGAGATTATGCTTATCGTCGTCAAGATGGTGTATTAGTTATACCTGTAGGTTGTTTAAAAAATTAATATTTGTATATTAAATATACCATTATCCACATAAAAAAATGAGAAAAATAAGATGTATATAGTTAAATTAATGAATGAATTTGTTCATGGAGTATTATGGGTATGTGATGAAGATAGAATTTCAACTAATTATGATTTTGATTCTCATAATCAGGCATGTTGGTTTAATGTGGGTAATAGTAACAACTAATAGGATTAAGAAGATATAGTGTGTTTTGTATATTAGCCATCCATGATTCTTATTTAGATATGGCAAGTCACTTTGTGGTGGACCAACTACATACATAAAATTCACCTCTTCATTAATACATCATAAATTGCCAAAAATGCCCATTATTTTTAAAAGCAATATATTTCATTTAAAAGAAAACGTTTATTTTTGTTTTATAGAATATTTATTATTGTCTTTTAGTTTAGGTTGTTTTAATATATATATAGTATGTTCATTTTCTAATTGGGAGGTAGTTTATGAAGGCTGATTTAAAGTGGTTAGAGGATCCAAAGATATTCGAGGTAAATAGATGTAAAGCTCATTCTGATCATAGGTTTGTAACTAGTGATGGTTTTTTAAGATACGATTTAAATGGTATTTGGAAATTTTCATATAGTGAAACAATAGAAGCAAGACCAAAGGATTTTTATAAGCTAGATTATGATGTGTTTAATTTTGATGATATCGTTGTTCCAGGGCATATTGAGCTTCAAGGCTATGGAAAGCCTCAATATATAAATTGCCAGTATCCATGGGATGCAACTGAAAAAATAGTTCCACCAGAGCTACCTAAAAAGTCAAGCCCAGTTGCATCATATGTAACTTTCTTTGACCTGGAGGAAACATTTAAAAATAAAAGAATTTTCATTTCCTTTAGAGGAGTTCAAACAGCCTTTTATGTGTATTTGAATGGTGAGTTTATTGGCTATAGTGAGGATTCATTTACGCCATCTGAATTTGAAATTACTGATTATGTTTTAGAACGCGATAATAAGCTTGCGGTTGAGGTGCACAAGTATTCAACTGCAACATGGCTAGAGGATCAGGATTATTGGCGTTTTACAGGTATTTTTAGAGATGTATTTATTTATGCAATTCCTAAGGTGCATGTAAGAGATATTAAAATACATGCCGATTATGATTATGTAAATAATACAGGTGTCTTATCTGCATCTTGTGATATATTAGGTGATGACTATAAAACTAGATATATTCTTAAGGAGGTAAATGGTAAGGCAGTATATATGTCCTTTGATGAGCCAAGGGACGTTATTCTAAATAATATTAAGCCATGGAGTGCCGAAGAACCAAATTTATATGAGCTATGTGTTGAGCTTACTGTTGGTGGCGATTTAATAGAGGTAGCCTCTGCAAAGGTTGGCTTTAGAACATTTGAGCTTAAGGATGGCTTAATGCTACTTAATGGAAAAAGAATAGTATTTAATGGCGTTGATCGCCACGAATTTAATTGTCATACAGGACGTGTTATCTCTAGTGACGATATAATATATGACATTAAGCTTATGAAGCAAAATAATATTAATGCAGTACGTACTAGCCATTATCCTAATATTTCTTATTTTTATGATTTATGTGATGAGTATGGTATTTATGTAATTGATGAGGCAAATCTAGAGACTCATGGAACTTGGAATCAGTTTCATGGAGCGGATTGTTCGCACAATGCTCCAGGCTCAGATATGCGCTGGCTAGGTGCTGTAATTGATAGAGCTACCTCAATGGTTGAACGTGACAAGAATCATCCGTGTGTATTAATATGGTCATGCGGTAATGAATCAAATTGTGGTGATGTTATTGCCAAGATGTGTGATTATTATCATGAGGTTGATTCAAGAAGATTAGTTCATTATGAGGGCGTATTCTATAATAGAAAATATGATTCAATTACTGATATGGAAAGTAGAATGTATGCTAAGCCATGGGAGGTGGAAGCCTATATTCAAGCACCTAACTCAAAGCCATATATTTTATGTGAATATATGCATGCTATGGGAAATTCATGTGGTGATATGGCATCCTACACTAGTTTAGTTGATAAGTATCAAAAATACCAAGGTGGATTTATTTGGGATTTTATAGATCAAGCAATTTTCAAAGAGGATGAAAATGGAAACAAATATTTAGCCTATGGTGGTGATTTTGACGATAGACCAACAGATTATGAATTCTGTGGAAATGGTATTGTTACAGCTGATAGAAAGCCTACAGCTAAGCTTTTTGAGGTGAAGCATTTATATTCTAATATTTCATTAGCTTTAGAAAATAATACATTAACTATTAGAAATAAAAATCTTTTTAAGGATACTAGTGATTACATTTTTAGGGTTGTATTAAAAAAAGAGGAAAGTGTAATTAATGAATGGTGCTATGAAAAGATAGTTGCTCCGCTTTCAACTGATGTAATTATTCTTGATGATGATATGATATTAGATGAAGGTGAGTATGTTTATACTGCAACGGTTAATTTAAAGGAGGATACTTTTTGGGCATCAGCAAACCATGAGATTGATTTTACTCAAATGGTTGTGAATGTTAAAAATCAGGAGCAAAAGCCATTATGTGAAAAGCCTGAGCTTGTCTATGGCGACTTTAATATAGGTGTAGTAGGTAATGATTTTAAGGTTATTTTTGGTAAAAAGGAAGCCGGAATTGTATCACTTTTATATAATGGTAAAGAGCATATCGTTAAGGCACCAAACGTAACCTTCTTTAGAGCATTTACCGATAATGATAATGGCAATGGCTCTCCATTTAGATTTGCTCAATGGGAAATTGCTAGCCGTTATGCTAGATGTGAATATGAAAAGACTATCGTTATAGAAAAGGATGATAGCTATGAAATAGCATATTCATTTATAACACCTACAAATCCAGTAATTACATATGAAGTAACATATAATGTGTATTTTGATGGTAGTGTGAAGGTTAAGCTTGATTATCCTGGTGTTGATGGTATGCCAAGCATGCCACTTATTGGTATGGAGTTTATGCTAAAGGGACAATATTCTAATTTCACATATTATGGTTTAGGTGATGTGGAAAATTATTGGGATAGAAAATCAGGTGTTAAGCTAGATGTATATAGCTCAACTGCAAAAAAGAATCTTACACCATACCTAAATCCTCAAGAATGTGGTAATAGATGTGATGTAAGATATGTTAATGTATATGATAAGTATAAAAATGGCTTAAGCTTTAGCTATGTAAAGGAGCCATTTGAGATGAGTGTTTTACCATATAGTGCTTATGAGCTAAATAATGCTAGACATCAAAATGAGCTTCCTAATTCAAAATATACTTGGGTTAGAATATTAGGTAAGCAAATGGGTGTTGGTGGAGATGACTCATGGGGAGCTCACGTTCATAATGAATTCCTTATTGATTCAAAAGAGCCTTACTCATTTGAATTTGTCATTTCTAAATTTTCTAAATAAAAAAATTGGCTATGGATTTGTTCCATAGCCTATATTTTTTATTTAGCTCTTGGGTCGATTACAATATCAGCCTCAGTGATTGGCTCACCAAAGCCATTGTTAACACCTACAGTATAGAAGCCGCACTTCTTACCGATTGCAAGATATTTGTTAACGTCCTCAAATAGTGCAACCTCATGTGGCTCAGCGTTAGCTAATATTCTCATGATTTTTCCATAGAAATCTGATTTTACAGGATGATCCTTATCACAGAAGAATGAGTTGCTCTCATTGAAGAAACGATATAAGTCCCATTTTTGTAGCATCTTAATAGCTGCACTCTTATTTTGGGCTGAAGTTAAGAATACTCTGATACCAAAGCTTTGGTTTAAAAACTCTCTAACAAATTCGAATGGTTCAGAATGCTTTAAAATAATCTTAATAGCAAGCTTTGCTCTCTTTTTAGAATATTTTTCCTTATCCTTAATTGTAATATTATAATCTCTTTCGATTTCCTCTAGGAATACCTCCTCAGGCTTACCTAAATATGAAAGAATATGCTCATGATCAACCTCAATTCCATATTCCTTACCAAGAATTTCATTGTGAGCTAACCAATGAAATCTTTCAGTATCTGCAAGCGTACCATCTAGGTCAAAAATGAAGCAACGCTTATTGTCTAATAATTTTTCTAATCTCTTGTCCATAAAAACCTCCTATTGATTGTTTTAATATATTTATTT
>JAZNYN010000194.1:0-5861 GCA_045594405.1 Anaeroplasma sp. | reverse complement strand
TAATAACATCCATCAATTCTATCATATTTAATTTTCTTTTCCTCTACTAAATCATCTAACGCAATAGATAATTCCTGCTTCTTACAATTAAGAAGCTTATGTAAAATCTTAAAATCACATACACCATGTGAAATATACTCAATGAGCTTTAGTCTATCAATCATTTATCTCACCACCTTTATTATGGCCTAATACGCAAAAAAAATGAGATTTGCAGCGCAAACCTCATAATCAATTATCTAGTATGTAAAACAACTGATACAACAACTAATGCAATAAATAATACGCCTAGAACTGCTGTACCTCTTTGCATAAATAATTCAATACCTCTTGTCTTTTGGTTTTTGAATAATTCTGATTTACTACCATTGAATGCATCGTTAATGTCATCCTTAGAACCTTGTAACATAACGATTACGATTAATAAAAGAGCTACAATCGCTACAAAAATATCTATAATAAAGTCTTGCATATTAAGAACCTCCTACTCATTTAAAGTCATATAGAATTATAACATTATTAAATGCAATAATCAATAATTATTTAACGATTTTTAAAATTAAATTTGCATCAACCTTTTCATTTGAAATCTTGTATGCATTTAAAATTATATTTGCCTCAGTTGCAACATCCTCTTTGTTTGCATAAATGGTAGCTAAAATCTCACCCTTAGAAACCTTGTATCCAACCTTTTTATTTAAAACAATACCTACAGAATGATCAATTTTATCTGATAGCTTAGCACGTCCAGCACCTAAATACATAGCTGCATTACCAATAGCTAGGGCATCGATTCTTGACACATAGCCTTCACAATTTGAATATACATCATAAGTGTATTTAGCCTTAGTGAATTTATTTGGATCATAAATATATGTTTCATCGCCGCCTTGTGCCTTAACAAGCTTAGCAAATGTATGTAGTGCTTCCTTATTTTCGATTTGCTTTTCAGCAAGGATTCTTGCTTCTTCAATTGTTTTTGCACCACCAGCATCATAAATTAGGTGAGCTGCAAAGGTTAAGCATAGCTCATTAAAATCCTCTGGACCATTACCATTTAAGGTATTGATTGCCTCAATAACCTCTAACGAATTACCAACAGCTAAGCCTAGTGGCTCATCCATATTAGTAAGGATTGCTGTCATATTCTTATTACATTTCTTACCAATTTCTACCATTAATGTAGCAAGCTTAGTAGCCTCCTCTACATTTTTCATAAATGCACCACTACCAACCTTAACATCAAGTGAAATAATATCCGCACCAGAAGCAAGTTTCTTTGACATAATTGATGATGCAATTAGTGGAATTGAATCAACCGTTGCAGTTACATCACGTAATGCATAAAGCTTCTTATCTGCAGGAGCTAGCTCAGCTGTTTGTCCTATTAGGGCAACACCGATATCATTTACCTGTGCTATAAAATCCTCATCAGACATGCTAATGTCATAGCCTGGAATTGATTCAAGCTTATCTAATGTACCTCCAGTATGACCTAAGCCTCTACCACTCATCTTGGCAAACTTAATACCAAGTGAAGCTACAAGTGGAGCTACAACAAGTGATGTTTTATCACCTACACCACCAGTTGAATGCTTATCAACCTTTAGTCCGTTAATCCCTGATAAATCAAGAACATCTCCTGAATGAAGCATTGCTTGTGTTAAATAAGTAGCCTCTTCATCATCCATGCCCTTAAAGAATACTGCCATAGTAAAGGCAGACATTTGATAATTTTCAATAGAACCATCAGTAAATCCATTTACCATGAATTCTATTTCTTCTTTAGATAGCTTATAGCCATCTCTTTTTTTCATGATTACATCTACTGCTCTCAAAATAAACACCTCTTACAATCTATTATAAATACCTAAAATATCCACGTGGAAATTTTTATCCTTTAATAATTCTTCCTTTAAATCATATACCTTATGAATAGTATTTGATGTTATGATAAATTCAAAGAAGAATATATATTGTCCCATTTGATGCTTAGTAGGTCTAGACATAATTGATTTCAGGTTAATATCAAGCTTTTGAAATTCCCTTAATATTTCATATAGAATACCTGGTCTATCCTCTAAGGCTGTGATTGCAGCTGAACCCTCTAAGTTTTCTTGTTCTGCTGGCTTTATATCTTTATTTTTAGAAACAATAAAGAATCTTGTTTCATTGTTTTGTGAATCTGCAATATGAGGTATTGTTATATTAAAGCTATCATCTAATAGGTGCATAGGAATAATAGCCCCATATGTCTCTTCTGATTCTAATAATCTATTTAAGCTTTCAGTATTGCTTTGAGTAGTCAATACATCAAACTCATGATGAGAAATAAAATCAATGCATTGGCCATGAGTTTTAAACTGAACATAGCATGTTTTAACATCCTCAATAGCTTTAGCATTTGAAACAAATGCAAAATCAATATCAAGCTTAAGCTGAGAAATAATGTTATATTCATTATATAAAATTCTATCTAATGATTCTATAACAAATCCATCTAATGTATTTTCAAAAGGTAGTATAGCTAGCTCATCATTTGAAATAGCCATTGATGCTTTAAGTATAGATGGATAATATTCTATTTCATAAGCCAAGTTATTATCCTTAATATACTTTTGGGCTGCAATATCACTATATGTCCCCTTAGGCCCTAAAACCGCCAATTTCATTATATTCATCTCCTTCATATAAAGGAATCATCTTATACTTATTTTTATGATCAAATAAATATACACTGTGCCTACTATTTTCCTTAACAACATAGTAGCTATTATCCTTTATTACAACACATGTATCGTCCTCAAGGGCAATACCACTAGCATTATAATTTTTAACCTCATCATTATAGATGATCAATCCCTCACTTTGATAATGAGGGCAAATAGTAAGATTTAATAATCCTAAGCATTTAACCATACGATAATTAGATATTTCAAAATTATCATAATAAGCATACTTATCACCCATTGCATATCTACAATAAAGCATCGCACCTGCTGATAAACCAGCAAACACCTTGTCAGTATTTAGATATTTTTTAAGTATCTCATAATAGCCTCTTGTAATGAATATATTAACTAAATCATCACTCCAGCCACCACCAATATATAGACAATCACACCAAGAAACAAGCTCATCAAATAAAGCATAATCCTTATCAGTCATACAATAAAGATTAATATCTAAATCCTTTGTTAGCTCAATAAATTTAGAATTACTTTTAGCGTAATCATCTACTGCGTATGGGCAAAATAAAACGTTAGGTCTTTTTTTATTGGTAAGCTCAAATGCGTGCTTTTCTATTTTATTATTCTTAATTTCTAAATTGCTTTTTCCCCCAATTAAACAAAATATAGCCACGCATATCACCACTATTTCTTTTTAGCCTCTAGTCTATAAATAGGTCCAAGCTTAGACCACTTTTCTTCAAATTCAGTTTGAATATTATCTGGGTATTTTTCAATATCCTTATGTAAATCTAACGAAATGTTAGATAATGCCCAATCATGAGCATTAAATGCTTCAAGTGAATATTCAAATAGATTACGGTTATCTGTTTTTTGAAATAGCTCACCATCAGCCTTAAGAATAACCTTATATGCCTCTAAAAATAATGGAGAGGTTAATCTTCTTTTTGAATGAGCATTCTTTGGCCATGGATCAGAAAAGTTTAGGTATATTCTTGATACCTCTTCCTCTTCAAAATAATTTCTAATTTCTAAAGCATCCATCAAAACTAGGTGTAAATTAGGTATTTCATCTAGCATGGCCTTTTCCAAGCAACGTAAAAGTACAGAGTCAAACTTTTCTATTGCAATATAATTGATGCTTGGATTTTGCTTAGCAAGGCTAGTAATAAATTGTCCCTTGCCACATCCAATTTCAATATGAATTGGATTTTCATTACCAAATAAGCTATGCCACTTACCCTTATAATCTAAAGGGTTATTAATAAAATAAGTGTTATTAGTATTTAGCTTTTCTAATGCGTTTTTTACTTTTCTTAATCTCATTACTTAGTTAGCTCGTACATTGATTTAGCATAGATTTCAATAGCCTTGTAGAAGTCTTCTAAAATCATATATTCATCTGCAATGTGACAAACATCCTCTCTTCCTACGAATACTGGTCCAAAGGCAACAGCATTACCGATTTCTCGGGCATATGTTCCTCCACCAATAGTAAATGGTTTATTTTCATAATCACCAGTTACCTCCTGGTAGCACTTTAATAAGGTAGCTACTAATGTGCTATTAGGATCAACGAAATGACGAGGTGAACAGCCTAATAGCTTATATCCTAAACCATTATCCCTAGCAACATTACTTATTACCTCTTCCATTTTAGCAAGGTGCTCATCTAAAGGAACACGACAGTTAATACCTATCTTTAAATTACCATCCTTGATATAACACACACCAACATTACTAGTTAGCTCCTTCATATCCTCATCATAAATATCATAGCCAAGCTTTTTACCAAATGGATCAAATGTTAAATATTTAACAAAGAAGCCTGCAAGCTTTGAATCTGTATATTCATTTAAGAAGTCAAACAAGATAAAAGCGGCATTTAAACCATTTTGTGGTACCATCGCATGTGCTGCAATACCATAGGCCTGGTAATAGCCATCAGCTATTTCACCCTTGTAATTATTTTTATTTAAGTATTCCTTAAACTCTTTTTCTAAATTAATCTTAAGCTTCATTTTAGCAAATGATGGAACGACATTATATCTTTCACCACAAATAAATTCTTCAATAATATCATTTGATACATCACCAATAAAATCATAGCTCATCATAGCCTTTTCACCATAAATAATCGGGAATTCAGCATCTGGTGAAAAGCCTAGGGTTGGCTTTTCCTCTGTCTTAAAATAATGATGTAAGCAGCGTGAGCCTGATTCCTCATCACAGCCTACAATTAAGCGAATTCTCTTATTTGGCTTAAAGCCTAAATCCTTTAAAATCTTTAATGCTATATAAGCTGCAACAACAGGACCCTTATCATCAATAGAGCCTCTTGCATATAATCTACCATCCCTAATATCAGCCTTAAAAGGGTATGTAGTCCATTCATCCTTTTCTACAGGAACAACATCTAAATGTCCTAGCACACCTAAAAGCTCATCACCCTCTCCAAATTCAAGGTGACCAGCATAATTATCAACATTTTTTACAGTAAAGCCATCCTTTTGAGCCTTATCTAAAAAGAATTCTAATGCACGCTTATTTTCAATTCCAAATGGTGCTAAAGACTCAGGCTTAAATTCATCTAAAACTGATTCAAATGCTACTAAATCAGCAACCATTTGAATGGCTTCATCCTTATACTTTTCAATAATCTCCTTTAGATTCTCCATAAATTAAGCCTCTACTCCTAGTTTTAATTCACTCATCTTTTGGCTTAAAACCTCTAATGCCTTTTCCTCATCTGAACCATCACAAGCAATTTCAACGATAGTTCCTTGATTAATACCTAATGACATTAAACCCATAATAGATTTTAAATCTACTGCCTTCTTTAAAACTGCAAGAGTAATCTCACAATCAAATTGCATTGCAGTGTTAACTAACATAATTGCAGGACGTGCATGTACTCCTGACTCACTAGTAATTTTAAAGCTTCTCTTAACCATAACCCTACATCCTTTCCTTCATAGCCTTCTTTATTGTTTCAGAATCGTATTTAAACAGTGTTTTTATGTTATCCCCTGTAACAAATACACCCTGATTAGAAATCGCCTTTAAGCCTTCTAAATCAACAGAATCTAAGTCCTTGATTCTAAATTTTAATCTAGCATTATCTACTGTAATATCTAAAATGTTTTCCTTAGTCCCTAACACCTTATAGAT
>JAZNYN010000193.1:0-7663 GCA_045594405.1 Anaeroplasma sp. | reverse complement strand
AAAGGTATTCATTTACCTCCTTGTAATTATCGTTATTAATATCAAAATCAAAGGATATTTCATAGTTAATTCTTTGTAATGCTTCTTCATATTTATTATTAAGGCTTTCACCCAAAGCATTATTATAAACAATTATTTCATTGAAGCCATAATGCTTGTTAACAGAGGAATTAAAACCAACTGCGGCTTTATTTTTTATTCCCTCAACAATAACTATAGTAGACTGCATGGAAATAATTCTTCCTCTTTGGTCAATAAAGCTCCCTCTTGAAATAGTGTTTTGTATAAAGGCTTTAATTCCTGCAGCACCCTTATCAAAGCTTTTAAAAACCAATAGGCTCATTGGATATCCAAGTAAATGCTTAGATAGCATTCCCTCATCATCATATCCAACATAGCCTGGTGGTGCTCCTATTAGACTAGTAAGTGATGCATTGTCCTTAAAGGCTGATAAATCTATTTCTAATAGAGCCTCATTTCCAATTCCAAAGGTGTTAATGCAATCTGCAATCAGGATATCTAGGCCAGTGTTGCTCCCCTCGTATAAAATCTTAAATAGTGGTTTAGAATCCAACAGATCCATTTCATACAGCCATTTATATTTGTTGATTTCCTTAAAGTGGGGATTGTAATTATTATTTGTCGAGCTACTAATAAAACCTGATATAGCCTTGTCAACATCATTTTTTGAAACATAACCTATATTATTAATATGATTAAAGCTCATTATATCATCAAGCACATCTATACATTTATCAGGTCTAAAGCGTCTTGTTATTTTCTTATCGCTTTGAAGTAATAAATACTCTAGCACATCATCAGATATTTGACATTTGTGAAACCTTTCATAATCCTCCTTGATGCCTTTTAAAATACACCTTGTTTCATCAAGTGAGGGCTCACTAATAAATATCGGCTGAAATCTTCTTGATAACGCCTTATCATGTGATATGGTTTTGTGATATTCATCTAGAGTTGTTGCCCCTATAACCTTGATGTCATTTCTTGCTAAAAAGGGCTTTAGCATATTTGCAACATCTAGATTTCCTTCTGTTGTACCCGTACCCATAATGATATGTATTTCATCTATAAAGATAACAACATTTTTGCGGGTGGCGATTTCCTTAACAAACTTGTCAAAGCGTTCCTCAAAATCTCCACGATATCTAGTCCCCGCAAGCATAGAGGTTAGATTTAAAGAAAGTATAGATATATCAGAATCTCTTTCGCATAATAGCTTTGCATAGCCCTCAACTATTGCAGTCTTACCCACCCCTGCATTTCCAATCAGTATGGGATTGTTTTTGTACTTTCTATTCATTATTACATCTATTCTAGATAAATAGTTATCCCTATTTACAAATGTACCTAATTCATTGTTTTTTGCAGCCTTAGATAAATTCTTAACAAATCCTAAATCCTCAGTATTGTTATTAAAATCATATATTTCCTTAACATCCTTAATTAATTCATCTATATTTAAATCAAGCTCCTCCAATATATAACAGGCAATACTATTTTTATTCATAAGGATAGCCATAAATATGTGCTCCTCACTTATTTTTGCCTCCCCAGCTAATAGCTTAGCTTGATTTAAAACCTCAGTTAACGTGCTATCAGCATCGCCATTTTTCTTTCTTAAAATAAATAGATTATTCGTTATTTCCTCTATTTCCTCATGCGTACACTCATATTCCGAAAGTAAAAATCTACAAAGACTATCCTCTGTTTCATACATCGCAAGGATTAGGCATTCTGTGCCTACTGTGCTTATATTTCTATTTTGCGAATGAACCCTTGCAAGATTAATAATCGATGCTGCACGTTCATTTAAATCGTATTCCAACCTAACCACACTCCTTTATCAAAAGTAGTATATGCAAGGTTTTAAAATTACATACACTAGCGGTAAATTATTACAATTAATTATCATTATTTGAAGTTGTGATTTAATTATAGTAAAATAATAAAGAAAGGATGTGATATTATGAAGGCAATATTGGTAGGAGTTACTACAAAGGACGATTATTATGATATAAATTATTCCTTAAATGAGCTTAAAAATCTTGCTGAAGCACTAGATATTGAATGCGTTTTTAATATCACTCAAAAGCTAGATAAGCCAAACAGTAGAACCTATATTGGTAGTGGAAAGCTTGCAGAGATAGTTATAGCTATTCATGCGTATGAGCCTGATTTAGTAATATTTAATGATGAGCTTTCACCTTCTCAGCTAAGAAACATCCAGGAGACACTTAAAATTGAGGTAATGGATAGAAGCTATCTTATCCTTAAAATATTTGAACTTCGTGCTCAAACTAAGGAAGCAAAGCTTGAAATAAAATTAGCAAAAAATATGTATATGCTACCACGTATCCAATTTATGCGTGAAAAGGAATCACGTGCTGGTGGTGCATCGGGTTCTATGTCAAGTAAGGGTTCCGGCGAAACTCAGGCTGAGCTTGATAGACGTCACCTTATGGCTGAAATATATAGACTTCAGGATGAATTAGTTCAAGCTAAAAAAATGAAGGAAAGTCAAATCCAAAAAAGAAAGAAAAATGATATTCCTATCGTCGCATTAGTTGGATATACAAACGCTGGTAAATCATCAACAATGAATACTATCCTAGAATATATAAATAATAATGAAAAACAAGTCTTTGCAAAGAACCAATTATTTGCGACCCTTGAAACATTTAATAGAAAAATAACATACAAAAAGCGTGACTTTATATTAGTAGACACAATCGGCTTTGTATCAAAGCTTCCGCATAATTTAGTCAATTCATTTTATCAAACACTACAAGAAATTAAACATGCTGATTATATTATTCATGTATTAGATTCATCTAGTCCATATATTAACGAACAGCTTAATGTAGTAGAAAATGTATTATACTCATTAGATGCAACAACAATCCCTACTCTATATTTATTAAATAAATGGGATCAAACAATTGATGAATCTATGGGTATAAAGGATAAGAATTTCTTAACATTTTCAAATAAAACTAAGCTTAATGTTAATGAGCTTTTAGAAAATATATTATCAGAAATTGGACCTTCTACAATTCATATGAGAGTTCTTCTTCCATATAAGGAGGGAAAACTTGCGCACATCTTAGAGGAAAAAGCAAAAATATATCATAAGGATTATCAAAACTACGGAACTCTGTATGACGTAGAGCTTCCTATTAAATATTATTCTATGTTTTATGAATATGACCTAGATAATGTCGTATCTTAGTTTTTCTTGACAATTTATAAAATAGGTGTATTATTAATTTAGAATTATTTATAAGGGGGATAATTAATATGCGAGATTTCGTGCGTTGGTTATTTAGGGAGGATAACACAAAATTTACTATTAAAGCATTTGATGGTTGGCACTTCTTATTCTTATTTATTACGCTTGCAACAACAATTGTTCTTGCCGTATTATTTAAAAATAAAGACGAAGAAAAAAAACACAAATTATTAAATGTCATGGCAATATTATGTATTATCGTGTATATTGCAGACTTTTTCTTAATGCCACTGTGTGATACATATGGATATAAAATTTCTTATGATAAATTACCATTTCATATTTGTACACTAATGTGCTCTTTTATACCTTTTGTTCAATTTAATAATAAGTTTGCACCTATTAAAGGTGTAATTACAATGCTAACATTAACATCATCTACAATGTGGATGACATATCCTGGTTCAGCATTAAATGGTCAAAGTCCATTTTGCTATAGTGTTTTACAAACATTCTTCTTCCATTCGCTTATTTTTTGTTGGGCATTCCTAACGATTTCATTTGGCAAACATAAGCCTGACATTAAAAATTGCTGGGGTGAAGTTATTGGTATTTTGGTTATTATGGTTTGGGCAACAATTGGTAACACATTATACGAAGGACAAGACTGGTTTTTCTTAACTGGTTCTACATTCCCATTCATTCCAAAGCCATTAATGCCTCTTGTAGTATTGGGTGGTGTGTTTGCTGTAGATATCGCAATATATGGTGTTTATTATTTAACAATTCATATTATAGAAGTTGTTAACGCAAAGCAAAAAAACAAAGAAGCATATCAAAACTAAAAATATAAGGGCGAAATTAATCGCCCTTTTCTTTGTTCTTAAGTTTTTTTATAACGAGTACAACAATAAAGCCTATCGTTATTAAAATGCTCGACAATAGGAAACCATAAAAATCTAGCATCACATCTGAGAATGTCCCATATCTACCTGGAACATATAGCTGAATGATTTCTGTAATTGCCGCTATCATAAAACCTTGAATTAAATTTACTGGTGCTGTTATAAACCATCTTTTTGGTTTAAACCATAGGAAGAAGGTTAATGTAGAAAATATACCTAGCACTAAGAACGCACCAAAGTGACCAATACCCTTTCTAACCTGATATAAGAAGGCTGATAAATTTGTGATTAGTGGTTTGGGTTTAACCTTTAGCTTAAGCTCATATTCTAGCTTAACATCATTATCCTCACATAATAAGGTGATTGTTGTTGTACCAACCTTTTTAGGTATGATTGTACCATCGCTACCAACCTCTGCAACACTCTCGTTAGAGGAAGTGTAGGTTGTTGTGGTATAGCTGGCCTCCTCTATAAAGCTAAGACCCACTGAACCATTAGAGCCGTTTGTGATTTCATATACTTTATCATTAAGTTTTAAGCCCTCTATGGTAATTGGATTATCAAAATCTATTACTATTAAATTACTAACATTAATAGTATAGGTATAGCTAATACCAGAGGCCTCTTCGGTAATTGTTACATCGGTAGCACCTATTTTTTCAGCCTTAATTACACCCTTGCTAGATACTGTGGCAATACTCTTATCTGATGAAGAGTATGAAACTGAATATTGTGTTGTATTACTATCTAATAAATAGCTAAGCTTAATACTCTCACCAATTCTTAGATTAATATCTTCTTCTAAATTTAACTCTTTTACCTCATCGTTATAAGAATAATATTTTGCAGTTACATCTAGCTTTGTAGTAATTACAGGCGGAGGTGCAGCATTAACCTTAACCTTTAATACCTTACTAATTGAGGATACTTGTACTGTTATTTCTATTTCCTCTATCGGAGCTAAAGCTTTTATTTTACCAGCTGATGAAATGGTAATTGCATTACCTTCATAAATATATTTTGCATCATAGCTTGCATTTGACGGGATAGCTTCTATATCAATATAATATGAGTTTCCTTCCACTAGCTGATAAACATTATTTTCATTCTTTGCTGCTATACTTATGTTAAAATCCTCTAGGTCCACCTTCTCAACATTAAAGGTTATAGAATCAGTAAGCTCACTAAAATCCTTACACACTACAGTAATAGTCACAGAACCCTTTTTTAAAAAGCTTACTACACCCTTTTGACTTACCTTAGCTACACTTTCATCTGATGAAAAATATATATATGACTTATGATTTGAATTTTCTGGAATAGTTTTTACTCTAATCGCTTTAGTTTGTCCAACATAAACGGTAGTGCTTTGGTTTTCTATTACAATCTCAGTTGGTATTATATCCTCTGCCTGATCTCCGTTAACACCATTAACAAAATCAGCAATTCCTCCACCAACCGCATCAGATTGATTTGATGAGGCAGTACCATTAAGACAGGATTCAAATATTAACACAAATGCTACTACGATATATAATCCCAAACATATATATTTAAATATCCTTTGTCTCACGATACCACTCCGTTTCTATATTTGTAAATATTCCTTTAATGTATTAATTACAATATTAAAATCAGTTTGCTTATTACAAAAATCCTTTATTCTTGCAGAGCCTGGCTTCCCCTTTAGATACCAGCCAACATGGCTTCTCATCTCAAGCATTGCAAGGTGCTCACCCTTTAGCTCTAGCAATGAATTATATTGCTCTAATATACAATCAAATATTTCTTGATTTGTAGGCTTTTCTATAATTCTTCCCTCATTTAGATAAGCCTCCACCTCTCTAAATACAAAGGGATTACCAAGTGAGCCTCTGCCTATAGCGATTGCATCACAGCCTGTATAATCAAGCATTTCCTTAGCCGTCTTGTAGTCAACTATATCACCATTTCCTATAACAGGAATTGATACAGCATCCTTAACCCTCTTAATCCAATCCCAATTTGCCTTTCCTTGATAAAATTGGCTTCTTGTTCTTCCATGAACAGTAATAGCTGAGGCTCCTGCCTTTTCAATAAGCTTAGCATTCTCAACACAGTTAATATGGTCCTGATCCCAGCCAATTCTAATCTTAACTGTAACAGGCTTTTTTACAGCCTCTACTACAGCCTTAACGATATTGTAGACATTTTCAGGATCTACTAAAAGTGATGCACCAGCACCAGCCTTTTTCGCAACCTTATTTACTGGACACCCCATATTAATATCAATAATATCCGCATCACTTTCTGTGTCAATAAACCTAGCGGCATTAACTAATGATTCAATATCTCCGCCAAAAATTTGCATAGATACTGGATGCTCTAGACTATTTACTTTTGTCATTTTTAATGTTTTCGCATTCTTAAAGCCAATTGCTTTATCACTAACCATCTCGGCCATTGTTAAGCCGGCACCCATACGCTTACATATAAGTCTAAAGGCCTCGTTAGTTACTCCAGCCATTGGAGCTAAAACTAATTGGTTAGGAATCTCAACATCTCTAATATTCCATTTCATTAATCTCACCCAATATTTCTACAACCTCATCAATAGGTAATCCTATTATATTTTCATATGAGCCCTCATAATGATCAACAAGGACGTTACCATAGCCCTGAATAGCATAGCTTCCAGCCTTGCCATAGCATTCGCCGGTATCAATATAATTATTTATATTCTCGTCGCTAAGCTCTTTAAAATAAACCTTAGAAACACACACAAAATTATATATCTTTTCCTTGTAAACTATACCAACACCACTCATAACCTCATGGTATGTACCACTTAGCTTTCTTAAAGTTAAAAACGCATCCTCTCTATCCTTAGGCTTGCCATAGATAACACCATCTAATACCACTATAGTATCACAGCCTATTAGCACCTTTCCATAGTCTAGCTCTGCATTAGCTATAGCCTTTTTTAATCCTAGCTCCTTAACGTTTTCATATGCACTTTTATTTTCATCCATAGCCTCATCGACCTCATAAACCTTAACCTCAAAGCTATAGCCCTTACTCTTTAATAAATCATATCTTCTAGGAGATGAACTTTTTAATATTATTTCCATAAATAACACCTCAAAAGTATTATAATCCATTTATTTAAAAACGACAATGTTTTTAATATGAATTATATATAATAACCCATTGAGGTGTACTTATGAGAAAATATTTTATTTTAGCTGTGCAATTAACCTTTTATCTTTCAGCATTGTTGTTCTTTAAAGACAGCATTGCAATTATTCCTGCTATATTCCTAATCTTTTATTTATCTTTAGAAAACAAATATTATTCACTTATTCCATTAATACTTTGTATTGGACTAGATAGAAATTACAGCATGCTATTAATTGCTATTACACTAGTTTTGTTTATACTATATCCAATCCTAAAAAAATCTAGATTTTATCATTTAGGCTTTTTTGTTATTACATTACAAGTCGGAGGCCAAGCGGTCTTAGGAAGA
>JAZNYN010000192.1:0-21054 GCA_045594405.1 Anaeroplasma sp. | reverse complement strand
GATGATATTACAGAAGCGCTGAAAACCATAACCCGAGGAAAAACGTTTTTATGCGATGCGGGAAACTTTAACGGCGAAAACTTTGTATATATTGCGGCCTTCGGGCTTTTTACGGATGTATCCTATGCCACGAATCAGCAGACCGCTCCCCGAAGCGTTTCGCCGTTCGTCGCGTCCTTCTTCGCCTTCTAGTGCCTAGGCATCCACTGTGCGCCCTTTGTTCCTTAACCTTTTTTTCTAATTCTAATTCGACTAATTTTTTATCTACTTTTCAAAGATCTCTTTGCTTGAGAAACTCTTGGTCTCTCAAAACTATATACGACTCGATAAGGTATATTTTTTTATGATGTATTTTCGAATACATCCTGTTCTCCTTAGAAAGGAGGTGATCCATCCCCACGTTCTCGTAGGGATACCTTGTTACGACTTAACCCCAATCATCTGTCCTACCTTAGACGGCTCCTTCCTCATCGGTTAGGCCACCGGCTTCGGGTATTACAAACTCTCATGGTTTGACGGGCGGTGTGTACAAAGCCCGAGAACGTATTCACCGCGACATTCTGATTCGCGATTACTAGCGATTCCAACTTCATGAAGTCGAGTTGCAGACTTCAATCCGAACTGAGACTGCTTTTGTGAGGTTTGCTCCATCTCGCGATTTCGCTTCTCTTTGTTTCAGCCATTGTAGCACGTTTGTAGCCCAGGTCATAAAGGGCATGATGATTTGACGTCATCCCCACCTTCCTCCAATTTATCACTGGCAGTCTCTCTAGAGTCCCCAACTTAATGATGGTAACTAAAGATAAGGGTTGCGCTCGTTGCGGGACTTAACCCAACATCTCACGACACGAGCTGACGACAACCATGCACCACCTGTCTTTAAGCTAACCTCCACTATATCTCTATAGCTTCGCTTAAGATGTCAAGACCTGGTAAGGTTCTTCGCGTATCGTCGAATTAAACAACATGCTCCACCGCTTGTGCGGGGTCCCGTCAATTCCTTTAAGTTTCATACTTGCGTACGTACTACTCAGGCGGAGTACTTAATGCGTTAACTTCAGCACTGCCTTGCGGCAACACTTAGTACTCATCGTTTAGGGCGTGGACTACCAGGGTATCTAATCCTGTTTGCTCCCCACGCTTTCGTGCCTCAATGTCAGTATCAGACCAGCAAGCCGCCTTCGCCACTGGTGTTCCTCCATATATTTACGCATTTTACCGCTACACATGGAATTCCACTTGCCTCTTCTGTACTCTAGCTTAACAGTTTCTTTTGCATAACGGAGTTGAGCTCCGAGTTTTAACAAAAGACTTGCTATGCCATCTACGCACCCTTTACGCCCAATAATTCCGGATAACGCTTGCTCCCTACGTATTACCGCGGCTGCTGGCACGTAGTTAGCCGGAGCTTATTCATCAGGTACCGTCAATCTTAACTTTTCTTCCCTGATAAAAGAACTTTACATACCGAAATACGTCTTCGTTCACGCGGCATTGCTCGGTCAGGCTTTCGCCCATTGCCGAAAATTCCCTACTGCTGCCTCCCGTAGGAGTATGGACCGTTCTCAGTTCCATTGTGGCCGTTCAACCTCTCAGTCCGGCTACGCATCATCGCCTTGGTGGGCTATTATCTCACCAACTAGCTAATGCGCCGCAGGCCCCTCCCTAAGTGGATCGCTCCTTTAAACGTTTAGTCATGCGACTTATAACGTCCTATCCAGTATTATCCATCGTTTCCAATGGTTATCCTCGTCTTAGGGGCAGGTTACCTACGTATTACTCACCCGTTCGCCATGGCCTTGGCCGAAGCCTCAACCATTCGACTTGCATGTATTAGGCATGCCGCCAGCGTTAATCCTGAGCCAGGATCAAACTCTCCATAAATTTATGTTTTTGTTTTTTGTTTCCTTTTGCTCATTCTTATCTTATAAGAATTGTTTGTTCATTTCTTATATACGTCTTATCGTTCGTCATATATAGTTTTCAAAGACCAATTTTGGCTTTAATAAATAATGGTGGTTGGGGACGGATTCGAACCGCCGAACCCGAAGGAGCAGATTTACAGTCTGCCGCGTTTAGCCTCTTCGCTACCCAACCATTTATTTACTTACGCACAAGCCACAGTGCTTTTTTATTATATCATTACTATTTTTGTAAGTCAACAACTATTTTTAGTTTTTTTAAACTATTTTTTCATTTGATTTTCTTTGCTAATATCATATTTAAAAATATACTTATTTTGCAAAAGAAAAGACCGATAATTCGGCCTTTTTTGTTATTTACTTAGGTGTAATAAAACAGATTGATATGGTTTTAAATTAGCCTCTTCCATATCAGCATAGTTGTTTAAAAGCACTGTTTTATTATAATCCTTGTATTTCTTTAGTATGTTGTGCTTTAATGGCTTTTTACTAAAGTTAGAGACAACCAATAATAGCTCGTTATCCTTTCTTCTTTCATAAGCATAAAGCTTACTATGCTTAGGCTTTAAATCCTTATATACACCGGTTTTAACCAATTGATAATCCTTATGTACTGAAATTAGCTTTTTATAATAATTATAAATTGAATTTTCATCCTTAATCGCTGCCTCAGCATTAATAGTATCCTTATTATCATTTACCGGTAGCCATGGCTTTACAGTTGAAAAGCCAGCATATTCCTCATCACTCCAATGCATAGGAACTCTAGCGTTATCTCTTGAGCCGTTTCTGATAGATTTATCAATATAGCTCTTTGGAAGATGAAGTGATTTCATTGTATTTATTACATTTTTTGATTCTACATCGACAAAATCATATATACTCTTTGGATTGGCATTTGTCATACCAATTTCTTGGCCTTGGTATATAAACGGTGTTCCCTTTAAAAAATACATCGTTGTAGCTAATAGCTTTGCAGATTCAACACGATACTCCTTGTCACAGGTATTAAATCTACCTACACTTCTTCTTTGATCATGGTTTTCATAGAATAATGAATTCCAGCTATCCTTATCATCTGCAAGACCATATTGATACTTATCCAATGTCTTCTTGAAGTTTTTAAGCTTAAATTTTCGCATTAACCACTTAACACCTAAAAAATTATCTACAGATGTATGATCAAAGTTAAATACCATTGATAGCTCTTCTCTATGTGGTGCAGTTAAATCCTTAATATCCTGAAGTGATGAAAAAACTGTTTCACCAACCGTCATACAATCGTATTTAGATAAAACCTCTTTGTTGATGTCATGTAAAAATTCATGTAATCTTGGACCGTTAATAAAATACTTCTTTCCAACTAAAATTAACGGGTTTCTACCATTTTTGAATCTTTGATCCTTAGATATAAGATTAATAACATCGCATCTAAAGCCGTCAACACCCATATCTAAATAGAATTTAATAATATCCTTATATGCTTCTCTTACCTTAGGATTCTCCCAGTTAACATCAGGCTGTCCTTTGGCAAATAAATGCAGGTAATATTCTCCAGTAGTCTCATCATATTCCCAAGCCTTCTCACCAAAAAATCCAGACCAGTTATTAGGCTTTTTTCTCCATATATACCAATCACGATATTCATTATCCTTGCTTGAACGAGACTTCTTAAACCATTCATGCTCACACGAAGTATGGTTTGCAACCAAATCCATAATCAATCTTATTCCACGCTTGTGCATTTCATCTAGCATTAGCTTAAAATCATCCATAGAACCAAACCACTCATGAATAGCCTTATAATCAGCTATATCATAGCCGTTATCCTCCCATGGAGATTTATAAACCGGTGATAACCAAACACAATTGATACCTAAATCCTTAAGATAATCTAGCTTTGAAATGATACCTGGAATATCACCAATACCATCCCCATTTGAATCCTTAAAGCTCGTAGGATAAATTTGATAGATGATTGCATCCTTATACCAATTAGTTTGCTTCGACATTAGACTCACCCTCTACGGCGTTGGCCCCTTCTTTTCTTGCAGCTATTTCTGCAACCATTTGGTCATATAAATCCTCAGTGATAACATATTTCTTTTTAATTAATATTGTCATAGATAATAATAGTATTACTGGTACAGCAGTCATAAATATTGATAAAACCATCATTTGCCCATCAGAAGCTCGTGTAAACAATTCTGTAATTTTTGCTTCAGCCTCTTCAATAATAGCTTGATTACCTTGATTTGAAGCTATAATACTTTCTTGCTCACCAACTAGCTGTGTAATATCATATAAACCTGAAACTAATAATGCTGCTGATACAATAAACGCTTGAAGCGCACCTGCTAGCTTAACCATAAATGAACGAACAGAGAATGTTACAGCATCATTTCTTTCATTATTTTTCCATTCATCATATTCAATAGTGTTAGCAAGCATTACAAGCATAATCATATAGAATACACCTTGGCCTAGGAATACAAACACACCAACACAGCAAATTAATATAAAGGCAATATTTGCAGGTATTGGTAAATTAGCCACCACAAAGAATAATGAGTAGCCAACTATTACCGCTATCATACAAACCCTCAATATGTCCATTCGCTTAAATTTACTTGCAAGCACAGGGAATATTGCTTGAGAAACTATAGTGCCTATTGCGTACATAATAGTGAATATAAATACCTGGCTTCCGCCATATTCAAACTTAAAGTAGAAGAAATTTTGACCAAACGCAACTAATAAGCCGCCTGCAAGTGTATATAATAATACTACTGCTGCCATCACTAATAATTGCTTGTTTCTAAATAAAATCTTAACCATATCCTTAAGGCTTACATTCTTATCGCCTGCCTCAGACTCTGATTTTTCAATCATAAACTTATCTTCCTTGTTATCGTGAACACAGAAGAATACCATGATTTGAGAAGCAACAAATATTAATGCAAACACAATAGAAATTACTCTATATGCGATAATTGCGTTATTTGGAGTAAGCATAGGAACTAAGCCACCTGCAACAAAGGCACCAATTGATGCGAACACCGCAACCATTGTAGTTAGCTTATCTCTATCCTGCTTACCATCAGCTAATACCGGTAAAAGAGACCAATACGATACATCGTTCATTGTAAATGTCATACCCCATAATAAGTATGAAACGCCTAAAATTATTACATTATACCAGCCTAATTGATTGATATTGTCTTTAACCTCTACTCTTAGTGAAAACATTAAAATTAAGAAAACAGCGTTTGTAAGTGCACCAATTAATACCCATGGTCTATACTTACCAAATCTAGTTTTTGTATTAGAAATAATAGTACCCATAATTGGGTCATTTATTGCATCCCATACTCTACATATAACAACAATAGTTGTAAGCACGGCATACTGCTCCTTGTTTAAAAGATTTGTATACTGTACATACATTAAAAAGAACATGGAAACAAGATTGTAGCACATATCTCGTCCAGAACAGCCTGTGGCAAAGCACCACTTACTACGTTTATTTTTCATTATATACCTCCGAATCGAACTTCTTAATTAATATTATACTTTAAACAAATAAAAAGATAAAGCCTAGTTTCCTAGGCTAAATGCATTTTGTTTTTATTTTTTATTTTGTTGCTTTAATTCCATTATCTTTTTTGCTAATAGCTTAGGATCGGAATTATTAGATTCATAAACACTTAATCTACCATTACTAAGCAGTGAATTGCTTTTAACATTAATTAATAAATCTTTAGCAGAGCCTATCTGGTTTTTATCAAAATAATAGGTTCTTACAATACTTCCATCCTCACCATTTTCAACAATCACCTTTAATTTATGAAATATTTTCTCATTTGATCTGATTATTGTTTCTTCACTTTCTGAGGCATTATTAATAAAGTATTCAAAATCCTCCAAGAATAAAGACACCGGTCTAAAAATAGGATTATATTTTTTTGCTTTAATTTTCTCATTATGCCTATTATCACTAATTACAAATAATTTTAATACCAATAACCATAACGAATAGAAAAATGATAAGCTACATATACCTATAATTCCAACGAATATATATTTGTTAGGAATTAAAAAGGATAATCCTACTATCGCTCCTATTATTATATATAAAATTAGGTATTCTAATAATACTCCACCAAACTTTGTGGATTTTGTCTCAACCTGAAAAAATCTTTTTATACGATTCATATAAACACCTCTTACTACAAATCTATTATAAGCTTTACTGGACAATGATCACTACCGTAAATTTCAGTATCAATAATTGCATCCTTAATTAAGCCCTTTATTCTATCCGAAGCTAAAAAATAATCGATTCTCCAGCCTGCGTTATTTGCTCTTGCGTTAAAGCGGTAGCTCCACCACGAATACTTAATTACTGTTGGATAAAGATAACGATATGTATCAATAAAGCCAGATGCCAGTAACGCTGTTAGCTTTGCTCTTTCTTCAATAGTAAAGCCTGCATTTCTTACATTTGCTTGAGGGTTCTTAATATCCATAGGAGTATGGGCAACATTTAGATCACCACAATAAATAACTGGCTTTTTATGATCCAGGCTAACCAAATAGCTTCTTAGATTGTCCTCATATTCCATACGATAATCTAATCTCTTTAGCTCCTCCTGTGAATTAGGAACGTAGGCATTAACCAAATAAAAGCCATCAAACTCTAATGTGATAACTCTTCCCTCATCATTATAAAGCTCACCATTAATTCCATAAACAACAGATATAGGCTTAGTCTTAGTATAAACACATGTACCACTATAGCCCTTCTTTATGGCAGAGGACATATATCTATAATAGCCAGGCATCTCCATATCTGCTTGACCCTCCTGCATCTTTGTTTCTTGAATACAAAAGATATCAGCAGCCTCATTATTAAAATATTCATTAAAGCCCTTTTCCTTACACGCTCTAATGCCATTTACATTCCAGCTAATTAGCTTCATAAAAACCTCTTACTTCTTAATTCTTTTATCTAATTCAAATGAAGAAAGCATTATTATCCTTTGACAGCCACAGCATTCAAGCTTTAAATCAGCACCAAACCTAACAATCTTCCATTCATTAGAGCCACATACATGAGGCTTTTTTGTTTTAACAATTTGATCTAAGGTATACATTATAATGGTCGCTCCTTTATCTTTGCAAATTGACGAGGATATTTTGAAGGTGTAGCTTTAACCTTCTTTATGATAACAAGCTCACGCTCACCAGCTCCATCAGGAAGCTCAAATGAGATGATTTTCTCAATGCTACCACCTAAAATTGTAATTGCGTTTTTAGCCTCATCTAATTCCTCACCTGAAGCCTTACCCTTCATAGCGATAAAATATCCTCCTAGCCTTGTTAGAGGTAGACAAAGCTCTGATAGCACATTTAAGCGTGCTACAGCTCTTGCTGTTACAATATCAAATGCTTCTCTTTTCTTTTTAGCAAAATCCTCAGCTCTTTCATGAAATGCTTGTGCGTTACCTAGCCCTAAATGCTCAATCAGGTCATTTAAAAATTTGATGCGCTTATTCAAGGCATCTATAATAGTAACCTCAACATTATCCTTAACAATAGCTAATGGAATAGATGGAAAGCCAGCTCCTGAGCCAACATCACATAATGTAATATTTCCATCTAGCTTATTAGTAAGTAAAATAAATAACGAATCTAGAAAATGCTTATTATAAACCTCAGCCTCCTCAGTGATGGCTGTTAAATTCATATATTCATTTACCTCTACTAAACGATGATAATATTTATCAAATTTAGATAATATATCATCGGTAGCTGTAATATTAAGTTTTTCTAATTCCTTTATAAAATACATATTACTTGCTCCTTATAAGCTTTTCAACATAAATAACCAATACTGAAATATCAGCAGGATTAACACCACTAATACGAGAAGCCTGTCCAATAGTTTTAGGCTTAATTTTCTTAAGCTTTTCTCTTGCTTCTAATGCTATGTTATCCACCAAATCATAATTAATATTATCTGGAATAATCTTACCATCAAAGCTCTTCATCTTACGAGCCTGCTCTAGTGATTTAGAAATATAGCCTTCATACTTATAATGAATAAGCGCCTGCTCTAAAACCTCAGATGGATTATCATAATCAATTTCTAAAGGTAATTCAGCTTCCTTTACTAAATCCCATATGCAATCCTCATTAACCTCTGGTCTTTTAACTAAAGCCTCTAATGACATACCAACAACTAATGGCGAAGAATTATACCTGGCTAATACATTGTTAATATTATCATGTGGCTTAACCTTTAAAAGCTTTAAATCCTCAATAAGCTTAGAAATAGCTTTAAGCTTTTTTTCTAATCTATTATTTTGTTCTTCTGTTATTAAACCAACCTCATAGCCCTTTTTACGAAGACGTAAATCTGCATTATCATGTCTTAATAGTAATCTATATTCTGCTCTAGATGTTAGTAGTCTATAAGGCTCACGTGTACCCTTAGTTACTAAATCATCAATCATAACACCAATGTATGCCTCATCTCTACCAAGAATAAGTGGCTCTTTACCCTTTAGCTTTTGACATGCATTAATTGCCGCCATCAAGCCTTGTGCACCTGCTTCCTCATATCCGGATGTACCGTTTATTTGACCAGCAGTAAACAAATTATTAATACGCTTAGTCTCTAGGCTAGGCCACAATTCAAGTGGATTGATTGCATCATATTCAATTGCGTAGGCATACTTAATAACCTCACAGTCCTTCATTCCTGGCAATGCCCTAAGCATTTTGTCCTGAATTTCTATAGGCATTGATGTAGAAAATCCTTGAATATATTGCTGATCAAGCTCCATTGATTCAGGCTCATAAAATATTTGATGACGCTCTTTATCGCTAAATCTTACAATCTTATCCTCTATAGATGGACAATATCTAGGTCCTATACCCTCAACAACTCCACCATACATTGCAGATTCAGATAGGTTGCTCATAATAATATCATGAATCTCTTGATTTGTATAAGTTAGATAACAAGGTATCTTGACATTTAAAATAGAATTATATCCAGCATCAAAGCTAAATCTCCATGTCTTTTCATCACCAGGCTCCATTGAGGTCTGACTAAAATCAATAGTTGAAGCTTTGATACGTGCTGGCGTACCAGTCTTTAATCTTTGAATTTCAAAGCCTAACTTCTTTAAAGCATTAGAAATACCCTTAGATGTTTTCTCACCATCTGGTCCTTCTTCCTTTGTCCAATGTCCACGAAGAATTCTACTATCTAAATAGGTTCCTGTTGTTAAAATAACTGTTTTTGACTTAATAGCCTCACCACTATCAACAACAACACCTGTAACTGTATTATTCTCAATAATCAAATCCTCAACGATACATTCCTTTAAATCAAGGTTAGGTGTTGATTTAAGGTGCTTAAGCATTTCTCTAGCATAAAGCAGCTTATCCTCTTGAAAGCGAAGCGCCCATACAGCAGGTCCCTTTGAAAGGTTTAGCATCTTTGTTTGAATTTGGCACATATCAGCGTTCTTCCCCATATAACCACCAAGGGCATCAATTTCTCTTACAACAACACCCTTTGCTGGACCACCAATTGATGGATTACATGGCATAGACCCAACCATATTTAAATTACCAGTTGCAAGGAGTGTTTTAAAGCCAATATTAGCACTTGCCAACGCTGCCTCACAGCCAGCATGGCCTCCTCCTACAACAATTACATCATACATAAAATCACCTGCTTATTTTGTTAAATACATTAATATTAGCTTCATTGTGTTTTCTAAGCCCTCTAGGTGTGTTCTTTCCATACCGTGTGAAGCATGAACACCGCTACCAATTAATGCTCCCTTACAATCTAATCCTGCACGTAATGATGCAGATACATCAGAAGAATAAAATGGGAAAATATCTACAGTATAGCTTAACTTTGCATCCTTAGCAAAGTTTATTAATCTAGAGGTTAATTCATAATCATATGGACCTGCAGAATCCTTTGCGCAAATAGAAACAGAACACTCATCACCTGCTAAATCTAGCCCAATACATCCCATATCAACCGCAACAAATTCATCCATATGCTTAACAGAGGCAGCTCCATGACCAACCTCTTCATAGTTAGTAAAATAAACATAAGTATCATATTTTGGTAAAATACCATTTTCACTCATATGCTTTAGAACTGCTAAAATAACACATACTGAACCCTTATCGTCAATAAATCTAGATTTTAAATATCCAGAATTTGTTAATACTGTTTTAGTATCTATACAAACATAATCCCCATTAGAAATACCTAACGCTTCAACATCCTTTTTGCTTTCTACTTTTTCATCTAGTCTTATATAGATGCTGTTAACATCCCTAGACTTAGTAGCAGAATCAGGATAAACATGAGAAGCTGGTGATGTCGATAATATAGTACCAGTATATTCCTTATTATCTCTAGTAATAATAGTACAATATTCACCATCTAGAGTAGGGATAATAGGAGACCCAACATTAGTCACCTTTATAGTACCATCTCCACCAATAGATCTAACCATTAATCCAAGTGTATCTGCATGCGCAGAAATACCTACTGTTTTATCGCTTGATAAGCCTTTAATAAATACCTCTAAATTTCCTTTATTTCCAATTTTATAGTTTGAATAACCCATCTCATCAAGCTTAGTAGAAATCACCTTATTCACTCTTGCGTGAAAGCCTGTAGGAGAATGAGTTAAAAATATATCGTTAATAATACTCTTTAAATAAACTAAATCCATACTTTCCACCTCTTATACCATTATACTATACCATTTTTCGTAAATATTAACAATATTTATCTAGACTAATAATTATAAAATTGTTATAATTATATATATACGTGGGGACAAATTTGAATAGAAATGTGGTGATTTCATGAAGGAAGTCAAACTGTTTAACAATTTGATGAATTTATACAACAATATCACAATTGTCGTAGACCTAAAAACTCATCAAATTGAGGTTGTTTATGATGGAAACAATAAGCTAATGGAGAATGTTCCAGTAAAGTCATTTACCGATTACTTCTTCGAGGTAAACAACCTTAATCCTTTACAAGAAAGTAAGCTAACAAAGTTCATAGATAATTTAGCCCCATCATACGATCCTTTTAATATTGTCGCAACATACTATAACGTAGAAAACGAGGTTGTTAATTTCGAATTTAAGGGTATTCAATTCGAAGAGGGTAGAGTTTTAATTACCATTCATGACATCGAAAAAACTATTATTGATAGATATGATCCGACAACAAAGGTCTTAACTAAGGAAAATATAATCAAAAAGGTAAAGCAATCAATTGAAGAAAAACGTGAGTTTGCCTTAATGATTTTAGATATCGATAACTTTAAATTATTTAATGATTCATATGGACATATGTTTGGTGACGTTGTATTAGTTGAAACTGCTGCATCAATCAAAAAGTTCTTAGGTAATGATGGCTTTGTAGGTAGACTTGGCGGCGATGAATTTATGATTATTCGTTATGTTGGAAATGACTATAACCAGGTTCATAAGGCTTGTAAGACTATTAGAGATGCTGTATGTAATGTATCATCACACAACATTAAGCAAACTACTATTACCGCTACTGTTGGTTGTGCATTATATCCACAGGATGCTCAAAACTATGAAACATTATTTAGAAAAGCTGATATTGCCTTATTCCGTGGCAAGAACAAGGGTAGAAACTGCTTTATCATCTATGATAAGGAAAAGTGTAGAGAAATCGAGGAACGTGAAAACCTTCCTAAAACTACAGAGCAGCTTTATTCTAATGTTGCAAACACAAATATTGTTGCGGGTGCCTTCGAAATTCTATATCGCGAGGGTAGTATTGTAAAAAATATCAATGATATGCTTACATTAATTGGTAATTTCTTCCTATTAGATAGAGTTGTTATAGAAACACTTAATCCAGAAAACGATACACTATCAAGACGATTTGAATGGACAAATCCTTTGATTGAAGGAATATCTAATATAATTCATCCAGTTGAGGGCGATAAGGACATTTGGCGTAACCAAATGGATAACACCAGAATGATTAAGATAGTTCAAATCGAATCTAACAAGGATAAGATTGGTGAATTATATAACATTTTAAAAAGACAAAAAACATCAGCCATTTTAGCATTTGAGGTTGAATATAAAAATACAATTTATGGATTAGTTAGATTTGAAATGTGCTCTACTAATCGCTTCTGGCAGCAAAGCAATGTTGCATCACTTCAGCTTATTTCTAAAATGATTGGTATTTTCCTAAACAAGGAATATGAAAAAGTTCTTCATAAAAGAGAGCTATACTACGATAGATTAACACAGGTAATGTATTATTCTAAATGGCGTGACGAGGTTCACAAATTCTTAAATGAGAGTGAACAAAGAATCCAATATTCACTTATAAATTTTACATTTGAAAACTTCCATATACTAAATGATTTATTTGGCACTAAGGAATGTGATTTACTTCTAGCCAAGTTTGGAGAAACATTAAATGAAATATTCCCAAGCTCTTGCTATACATGTAGAGTAAATGATGATAAATTTATGGCCTTTGTTCCAACTAAGGATAAGGCTGTTATTGAAATGTATTTTAATGACTTTATTGAAGCTTACTTCAAAAAGACAGAGCGCTCAGACATTGTAAAAATTTATGCAGGTGTATATATCCACGATGGTCTTGATACCTTAACATCTTCTATTGATAAGGCTACTATCACTAGAAAGATTGTAAGAGGTCTTAAGTCTAAGCTGGAATATTTCACTGAGGATTTATATGAAAAGACTAGACGTACTAATGAGCTTAAGGCGCACATGCATAAGGCCTTAGCAACAGGTGAATTCATGCTTTACCTTCAACCTAAGGTAAACACAGAAACAGGTGAGGTAATCGGAGCTGAGGCGTTAACTAGATGGAACTACAAGGGACGTAGAATTATTATGCCTGGCGAGTTTATTCCACTATTTGAGCAAACAGGCTTCATTAACGAGCTAGACTTTGCTGTATTCGAAAATGTATGTAGATTCCAAAAGGATTGTATCGAAAACGATATAATGCCACTTCCAATATCTGTAAACATTTCAAGATATCAAACAAACTATGATGGCTATATCAGTAGGATTAACGAAATTAGAGCCATGTATAACGTACCATCAAGATTAATTGAAATTGAGATTACTGAGGGTACATATCTTGCCAACACAGAGGCTACATCTCAATTTATCGAAAACCTTCACTACTATGGCTATAAGGTGTCTATGGATGATTTTGGTTCTGGTTATTCTAACCTATCATCACTTGCTGCGCTAGACGTAGATTTAATGAAGCTAGATAGAGGCTTCTGTACAAACCGTCATAATAAAAAGGAAAATGTTATTTTATCATTTGTTATGACATTAGCTAAAAACCTTAACATTGATGTTTTATGTGAGGGTGTAGAAAATGAAGAGCTAGTGGATTATTTAAAATCTGTAGGCTGTACAATCGTACAAGGCTTCCTATATGATAGACCTATTCCAGCTAACGACTTCAAGAAAAAATATTTATTAAGATAAAGCATAAGGACTATTTCTAAAATTGAAATAGTCCTTTTATTATTCATGCTCGCGTATACCTATTATATTATTAATATGTATTTTCTTTTTAGGGTGAATGATTAGTGCCTTATCCACAAAATCTATTTTTTCTATAACGCCACTTTCGCATTCCTTTATCCCGTTAGAAATATACTCAATTGTAACAAGGCTTTTACTACCATAACACCTCATCATAGTAACATCCATATCATGAAGCTCATCCTCACTTAGGCTGGGCTTTTCGATTTTGTTAATATTAAAATTCATAGCTCCTATACTTTCATTTAACCCTTTTAAAGCATCAAAGGGTAAATATCTTGCAGCTTTATTTTTACTCACTATTGTGACCTCCTATGGTTTTATTTCGGTATATTAGTGTTGATTCCTCTAAAAGTCCAAGCGCTGGAATCACAGCATTTTTACCATATTTAATATGTATATCATTAATAACCGAATGCAGGACTCTATCCTTAATATTATCCTTATTAAACAAAGAAATTTGTCTATTTTTAATTATTGCTAATGAACCAGCTGATATTCCCATGCTCCTAATAGGTAAATCATAAACAATTTCCTCGTATAACGCTTTTACTATTGGGGCAAGCTCAAAGTATGAGCTCGTTCTATAATCTAAAGTCAAAGCCTTTACTGAGGAACCTTCATATTCCTTAGAATACCCAATAAATATAGAAATATGCAAGCAATCCGAATTTCTTTTATTCATTTCTAAACAAACTAAAAACAGCATTTCAAGCAGTGGCGTTATTGCCTCCTTTTTATTATAATCCCTAAACATTATTTGAGTTCTACTTATGCTTGTGCTTGAAGGAGTGTAATTTTTTATATCCTTCATTGTACAATCATCTCGTCCCCACGCTCTGTTATATAGCTCACGACCAATAATCCCCATATCCTTAGAAAGAATATTTTCATCAGATAAGGCTACATCCTTTAATGTGTACATCCCTAGCTCATTTAATCTTCTTTTTGTTCCCGGGCCTATTTGCCATATATCAGTTAAATTATTATAATTCCACATTTCTTTAACAAACCTCTCTTCATCAAGCTGATAGAAGCCAAATTGTGTATGCTTTGCTTTTATATCTAGGGCTACCTTAGCTAAAAACATATTTGTTCCAGCTCCACAGGCTGAATGAATTTTTAGAACCTCATTAATTTTTCTCATCATTTTAATTCCCATTTCCTGAGGGCTATTATTATAATATTTTAAATATGGGCCAATATATACAAATGATTCATCAATACTATATACATGTATATCCTCGGCAGCAACAAAGCTTAAAAGAATCTCATATATTTTTGTTGTATATTTGATATAATACTTCATTCTAGGAAGGGCGGTGATATATTTGATGCTTTTATCAATTTCATATAATCTACATCTGTTTTTTACGCCTAGAGATTTTAAATATGGAGAAACAGCTAAAACGATAGCACCATCACCTCTAGAATTATCAGCTACAACTAGTGGAGTGTTCATTGGATTTAGTCCACGAAGTGAACATTCAACAGATGCAAAAAAAGATTTCATATCTATGCATAAATACATTACAATCACCACCTTTATTTTGATTGTAAATGCTAAATATACATTACCAATGTAAGAAACTATTTTATCTAATGTTTTTTAAAAGATAAAAAAAGTGTATGCATTCACACATACACTTTATCTAACCTATTTAATTATTTAAGTATTTGTTCAATATCCTCACATATATCATCTACAGTAAAGCCATATTCACCATAGATTTGTGAAATAGGCATTGATGCACCGAATGTATCAATACCATGAACATTTTTAGCATACTTATACCAAGGCATTGATGCACCCATTTCTACAGCTAGACGTCTAGTTATATTAGAAGGTAGGATGCTTTCCTTATACTCGTCACTTTGCTTTTCAAATAAGAACATAGATGGCATAGATACTACTCTAATATTCTTACCTTGCTCTGCAAACCTCTTAGCAGCCTCTATACATAATGTTAATTCACTACCACAAGTAATAACAATTGCCTCTGGCTTCTTTAATGGTTCATATGCGATATATGCACCACATTGTACGCCATCAAATGTAGTACAATCAAGATTAGGCATGTTTTGACGTGTAGATACAATAACTATAGGATTATTCTTTTCTTCAAACGCAATGATTAACGCAGAAGTCATTTCGCATGCATCTGCTGGTCTAAATACGTTAGTGTTTGGCATTGATCTAAACATAGCAAGTTGCTCAACTGGTTGATGTGTAGGACCATCCTCGCCAACACAAACTGTATCATGTGAGAACAAGAATAATGATGGTAAATTCATGATTGATGCTAATCGTACAGCTGGCTTTAAATAATCAGAGAATACAAAGAAACCAGCACAGAACGCCTTTAAACCACCATGAACAGTTATACCGTTTGTAATAGCAGCCATCGCAAACTCACGCACACCATACTTAATATTTCTTCCTATAGGGTTAGTTGGACCATAAACTCCATCAGCACCCTTAACCATTGTTGAAGATGAAAGGTCAGCTGAACCACCAATAATATTTGGAATCTTAATTCCTAACCAATCGATAATCTTACCCATTACCTTACGTGTAGATTCATTAGAGCCTGGTAGGTATTCAGGCATACCTGAATAATCAGTGATTTCAATATCATCATCCATATAATGACATAATAATGAATGCTCCTCTGGATATACCTTTGCATATTGGCTAAGCATGTTGTTCCATTCTGAATTAGCTGCCTCACCTCTATAAATAATGTTTTCTTTATAGAACTTATATACATCATCTGCAGGTTCAAACGCAGGTGATTCATAATTTAAGTTATTTCTTAAAATTTGGATATCATCATTAGACAATGGCTTACCATGAACTGAAGATTCACCACAATTTGGAGCTCCATAACCAATTACAGTTTTTATTTCAATCATTGTTGGCTTAGAGGATTCCTTAGCATGTCTAATAGCCTCGTCGATTGCTTCACAATCATTGCCATCCTCTACTAATAAATGTTCCCAACCCATTGCTTCAACTTTACCCCTAATATTTTCAGTGTTAGCAAGTGATACCTCACCATCTAATTGAATATCGTTAGAATCAAATAAAACAATTAGCTTGTTTAGCTTAAGATGTCCAGCTAAAGATAAAGCCTCCATAGCTACACCCTCTTGTAAATCACCATCACCACATAATACATATGTATAGTGGTCAATAATAGGATAATCAATTTTATTAAACTTTGCAGCTAAATGATTTTCAGCAATTGCCATACCAACAGATGTTGCAATACCTTGTCCTAAAGGACCAGTTGTTAATTCAACACCCTTTGTGTGACCATACTCTGGATGTCCAGGAGTATAGCTACCCTTTTGACGGAAATTCTTAAGATCATCCATAGTAATACCAAAGCCACCAAAGTGAAGAAGCATATATAATAATGCTGAACCGTGCCCTGCAGATAATACAAATCTATCACGATTGAACCACTTATCATCCTCACAATTAATGTTGATGTGTCTAGTAAATAATGTATGAGCTATAGGTGCAGCACCTAACACAATTCCTGGGTGTCCACTCTTTGCCTTAGTAATAACCTCAGCACCTAATACTCTTAATGTATCAATACATTTCTTATCAATGTTATTCATACAACCCTCCAAGTAAATATGTTTTTTTATTCTTCTATAACTTCTATTTCTTCAGCCTCAGTTGTTTCTACAGTATCAGCCTCTGGAGCTTCAATAGCTTTGCCTTCTTCTGATTCTTCCTCTTCATCCTCTTCAGGATATAATGATGCATAGTAAGAATCAATATATTCCTTTTGGGCGGCTAATAAAGCATTGAATTGCTCTTCACCTAACTCTTCAATAATTAAACCTCTACTATGAGTATTGGCCTTATCAATTCTTTTTCTAATTTGACCATTGATAACCATCATACCAATAAACGCTAAACCAATACCACCAATTGCAACATAGTTTCCAGCTTCGCCTAAATATCCTGCTACTAAGCATAAAATAATTGCAATAATACCAATTGGTAATGTTCCAAATCTAGTAAGCTTTTTAGAAACACCTTCAGTAACATCCCAAAATTCAACCCAAATTTTGTTAATTTTAGCTGAATACAATGGTGCTAGAGCCTCATAAAATCCCTTTTCTAAGAATAAACGATAGTTACGACCATCAATTGATGACCATGTAGAAAATTTACCTTTAGTAAGGCTATCATTTAAAATAGCTTCATAATCATTCATGTAAAATAATTCAATTTTTCTGTTATCAAACTCTTGAACCTCAAAAGGTTGATCTTCACCAGGAATACCAAATAATTTTGGATTAATTCTCATATTTTCACCTTATACTTATATATTAAGTATCCTTTCTAAAACTATAACTGATTATAACATAAAGTAATTGTAAAAAAAAGTAAAATAAAAAATTATGTGAAAATATAAAAAGCCTTACACCATTGATGTAAGACTTTACATAATTTTCCTGTTAATTAGAATAAGAATTCAAATACATTTAGAAGAACGTTATGTTCATAAATCCACTTAGAGATTCTAAATGATTCAGTATCTAACTGCATATCTACAACTAAGAAATCCTTTACTGCGGCAAACCATTCCATTGTCATAAACCAATCTAATAATGCGAAAATGGCAAACATACCTGCAATATATAAAGCTAAGTATAATACAGCACCTAGGATACCATCGAATACTCTTACAATCTTTAACTCTCTTAATCCATTAGCAATAGCCTTTAAAATTGCAATGACAATGATCAATGCAACTGCAATGATTGCAAAACAAATTATGTTCATAATCATAGTAGTTAAGTGTCCAGCAATAAGTTCACAAATTTGATTAGCACTTGTTGCAACATCAATACCCTCGATACTATCAGCAATCATATTTGCTAAAAACTTAGGAATACCAAGACCAACTTCAAAGAATTCGACAACAGTTGATTCTGCAGTCAAGCCATATTCTCCAACCTTAACAAGCATCTTATCAACCATAGGTTGGTAAATGTTTGGATAAATAATGTCAGCTTCAATAAATATACCAGCTAAACCAGTACAATAGAAAAAGCTTATACCTAAAATTGCTAAAATACCAACTAAAGATAATACTTTTTTAATAAAGCCTAGCTTATAGCCTGCAAAAATTGCTATAACTGCGCCCAAGAAAATAACGATATCTAAAATACCTAAAATTCCGAAAATGTTCATAATCAACTCCCCTTTCTCCCATTTCCATATATTATTATAAAATAAATCTAAATAAATTTCAAATAATATCGTTACATTTATGTAAAATATTGTATAATAAGGGTGGTGATTATAATGAAAAACATAAATGTATTACAATTTATATTGAAAGAAAACAATATAAAAGCCTATATAATTCCTACTGCGGATTTCCACAACAGTGAATATATTAGCGATTATTTTAAGGTGAGACAATACGTTTCAGGCTTTACAGGTAGTGCTGGTACATTGGTAATAACACCTGATAAAGCCTTATTATGGACAGATGGTAGATATCACATTCAGGCTCAAAAGGAATTAGATTCTGAAAGCTTTATTCTTATGAAGCAAGGACTACCAAATATTCCAACAATTGGTCAATACCTAAATGAAATACTAAACGACGATGATGTTTTAGCATTTGATGGTAGAGTAACCAGTGCCAGCTTTGTTCAAGATATAATAAATTCTTTTACAAAAAACATCACTATAAAATCAGACATAGACCTAACTGATTTGATTTGGTTAGATCGTCCACAGCTACCATTTAGTGTTCTTTATAAATTAGATACGTTCTTTGCTGGTGTTGAATATTCTGATAAGCTTAAGCTAGTTAAAGAAAAAATGAAGGAATATGAAGCTGATACATTTATTTTAACAAAGCTTGAAGACCAAGCATGGCTATACAATCTACGTTCAAGTGATATTCCACATACACCAGTATTCTTATCATTTACTATTATTAATGATGGTCAAACTATCTTATTTATAGAACCGAATAAACTAGATTCTTTAATAGAAAGATATCTTAATGAACAAGATATTACAGTTAAACCATATTTTGATTTTTATGAATATTTAAAAATACTTAGAGGTAAAAATATATTACTTGATTATAATAGTATCAGCTATCAAATTTTAAATATTTTATCGGTAGGTAATAATATTATTAACAAACCAAATCCAACGTTACTACTAAAATCTATTAAGAATGAGCGCGAGATACTTAATACAAAGCTTGCCCACACAAAGGATGGTATAGCGTTTGTTAAGTTTTTAAGATATGTAAAGAGCCAAGCGCTAATTCAAGAAAACACAGAATATACATTGGGTAAGCTAGTTGATGATTTACGAAAGGATCAAGAGGGTTTTGTCGACTTATCCTTTGATACAATTTGTGCATTCAAAGATCATGGTGCAATGATGCACTACAAGGCTGCAGAGGAAGGGTCATACTCAATCGATGATTTTGGCTTTTTATTAGTTGATTCTGGAGGACATTATTTAGAGGGTACTACTGATATAACTAGAACCATCGCAATAGGTAGTGTATCTGACCAAATGAAGCTACACTATACTACAGTGTTAAAATCGCTAATTGCATTATCAAACGCAGTATTCCTAAAGGGCTGTCGAGGTGTTAATCTAGATATACTAGCACGCGGTCCTATTTGGCAGCTATTGATTGATTACAAATGCGGAACTGGACATGGTGTAGGTTATCTTCTTTCTGTTCACGAGTCCCCTAATGGCTTTAGATGGCAAATCGTACCTGAACGTAACGATTCAGCAATACTAGAAGAGGGAATGATAACTACTAATGAACCAGGTATTTATTTAGAAAACAAATATGGAATTCGTCTAGAAAATGAATTACTATGTGTTTCAAAGGGCAAAAACGAATTTGGAGAATTCTTAGGCTTTGAAACAATAACATATGCTCCTTTTGATTTAGATGCAATTAACGAAGAACTTCTTTCATTAGACGAAAAGAAATGGTTAAATACATATCATCAAATGGTATATGATAAATTATCTCCTTCACTTTCAATAGAAGAAAGAAAGTGGCTTAGATTTATCACAAGAAAACTTTAAAATAAAACAGACTCAGCGAGTCTGTTTTTTCTTTTATAAATTATTAATTTCTTCCTTTGAAAGCTTTGTTGCCTTTGATATGGTGTCAATATCTATTCCCATTTCCTTCATACTCTTGGCAATATTTATTTGAGCTTCTTGAAGTCCTTGTGCGTGTCCTTGTGCGTGTCCTTGAACTAAGCCTTCTGCTAGACCTTTCTCTAGTCCCTCAGCTAAGCCTTTTTCTATGCCTTCTTTTATGCCCTTTTCCATGCCTTCTTTTTGGGCTCTTTCCATTCCTGCTGCTAAATTAGAATTATAATCCATTACTGCTCTTTCATGCATGTCCATTAATACCTGCATCTCATAATCAGCATT
>JAZNYN010000191.1:0-7222 GCA_045594405.1 Anaeroplasma sp. | reverse complement strand
TTTGTAAAAAAAAGCATTTAATGATATAATAAGTAAGGTTAAAGAGAGAGTCTTTAAAAAACTATTTTAACTTTAGGAGGAAATATGGCTGTTAAATTAGTATACACAGAAGAACAAGTTAATTTATTAAAATCAAAAATTCATGAACACATGAAAAAACCAGGCCCACTTATGCCTACACTTCATGATGCTCAACATATTTTTGGATGTATCCCTCTAGAAATTCAAAAGATTATATCTGAAGAATTAAATGAAAGTATCGCAAAAATCAATGGTGTTGTTACTTTCTATTCAAACTTTAGTTTAGAACCTAAAGGAAAACACGTTATTGCTGTATGTTTAGGTACTGCATGTTATGTTCGTGGTTCTCAAGCTATCGTTGACGAATACAAAAAATTATTAAATATCGCATCAAATCAAACATCTGAAGATGGTTTATATACACTAATGGAAACTCGTTGTATTGGTGCTTGTGGTTTAGCTCCAGTATATACAGTAGACGGACAAGTTATTGGTAACGCTGCTGTTAAAGATATTAAAGGTATTTTAGATAACTTAGAATAATATGACAATTAGTGAAATTGTTAAGGTTGTAAAGGGAAAAGAATTAACCCCACCAATCAAAGACGATAAATTTGAGTTTAAACATGCATTTAGTGGAGATTTGATGAGTGATGCTCTAATGATACTTAGAGAAGCAGATGAAGAATTTTGCGAAAATGCATTATTAATAACTGGTAACATTACAATGCAAAGTGTAAGAACAGCTGAGATGTTAGATTTCGCTGGTATCTTAATTACGCGCGGTAAAGTACCTAGTGAACAAGTGTTGAAACAAGCTTATGATTCAGGCATAGTTATTATCGGAACAAATTACTTATCTTTTGCAACATGCGGATTGCTTCATGAAAATGGCATAAAAGGATTTAATGAAGAATAATGATTATCCAACATGAAAGATTTGTTATTGAAGCAAATGATTTAGAAAATGCTGGTTATGTATCTAGCCATATAAAGAAAATGCTAGTGTCAAGAAACATTCCAAAAGCGATTATTAAAAGAGTTGCTATTGCGACTTATGAAGCTGAAATTAATGTTGTAATTCATTCATATGGTGGTGAATGTAGATGTTCACTTCATCATAATAGAATTCATATTGTTTTCATTGATCGTGGTCCTGGTATTCCTGATGTTGATGTTGCGATGACTGAAGGTTATTCTACAGCATCAGGTAACGCGATTACTTATGGATTTGGAGCTGGCATGGGGCTTTCTAATATTAAGAAAGCATCAGATTTGTTTTCATTAACTTCATCACCACAAGGTACTAACCTAGATATTACTATCTATATGGAGGTTGCTCATGATTGTTAAGGAGTTAGTTGAATTATTAAGTGCGAAACTATTAACTCATGAATCTACTTCAAACAATGAATTTAACGACATTTATGTAGGTGATTTATTAAGTAATATTATGGCGAATATCGAAGAAGATAATTTATTAGTTACGATAATGTGTAATATGAATACAGTTGCAGTAGCAAGTTTAAAAGATGTTCCAGCAATTGTATTTTGTGAAGAAAAACAAGCTACAGAAGAAATGATAAATAAAGCAAATGAATTATCTATTGCGATAATACAAGTAGAAGATTCAGCCGCACACGTACTTAGAAAGATATATACTCGATGAAATATTATTATGATTTACATATCCACACATGTTTATCTCCATGTGGTGATGTGCTTATGACTCCAAATAATATTTTAAATATGGCTTATCTAAAAGGTTTAAATATTATTGCAATAACTGATCATAATTCAACGCTTCAACTATCAAGTATAATGGAACTATCAGAAAGTTATGATATGTTAGTAATACCTGGAGTAGAAGTTGCTACATCTGAGGGCTATCATGTAGTATGTTTATTTAGAACATTAAATGATGCTACAAGCTTTCAAACAATATTAGATCATTTCTTAAACAAAACAACTTATGACAAAGAAATTTATGGATATCAACAAATACTAGATGTCAATGATGAAGTTATTAGCGAACTAGATTATTACTTAATCCCTAATACATCATTCAATGTTGATAATCTAAATAGAGTTGTAAAAAAACTAAAGGGTGCAATGATTCTTGCACATCCTCATAAATATAAAAACAACGATGTAAGTGATGAATTCATATCAAAGTTTGATGCATTTGAAAAGCATCTAAAAGATGAAAATCACTTATACAATACAGTTAAGAAAACCTTTGTTAATTCAGATGCACATCAAATTACAGACATCCTAGAACCTACATCATCGATAGAACTTGATGAATTAACAATTGAAGCATTTTTTGATTATTTGGAGAAATAAGATGGTTGATTTATCATTACATATTCAAGATTTGTGTGAAAACTGTTTTACAGCTGGAGCAACAAAGGTACTTATAAGTATTATATCAACAAGTGATTACTACGAAATTATTATTGAAGATAATGGATGTGGTATGAGCGAAGAAACAAAAAACAGAGTCGTTAGTCCATTTACAACATCTAGAACAGTTCGTAAAGTAGGACTTGGAATTCCACTATTTATTCAAACATGTGAACAAACAGAGGGATTCGTACATATTAAATCGGCTTTAAATCATGGAACAACAATCACAGGTAGAATGTATAAAAATCATATCGATGCTATTCCACTTGGTGATTTAACAGAAACAATATATTTACTTTTTATTACCAACGAAAAAGTTGAAGTTGGTTTCAAATATAATGACTTTGTGGTAAATTCTGCAGAGTTAAGAGAAATTTTAGGTGATGTTCCATTTACTGAATTTAGTATTATGGAATGGATTAAAGCCTATATAGCTGAAGGCATCAGCTCACAAAATAATTAAACAGCCTATAGGAGGAATCATGAAAAGTTTAGAAGAACTAAAAAAATTAAGAGAACAAGCGCAAGCTAACTTAGAACTTAGAAAACAAAAAGACGGTTATCGTGTAATTGTTGGTATGGCTACATGTGGTATCGCTGCAGGGGCTAGACCAGTTTTAGCAAAATTTGTTGAAGAAGTTGCAAGTCGTAAATTAGATTCAGTTACAGTTACACAAGTTGGTTGTATCGGTGAATGTGCATTAGAACCAATTGTTGAAGTAATCGATAAAAATGACAAACGTACAATTTATGGTTTAGTAAAAGTAGAAGATGTTAACACAATAATTGAAGAACATCTTATTGGTGGTAAAGTTGTTGAAACTAAAACACTAGAATATTTAAAGGCTAATAAGTAGAGGTAAGGAATATGTTATTACGTGCACAAGTAATGGTATGTGGTGGTACAGGATGTTTATCATCACATTCAGATGAAATCAAAGAAGCATTTGTACAAAACATCAAAGAACTTGGTTTAGATAATGAAATTCAAGTTATTCAAACTGGTTGTTTTGGTTTATGTGAAAAAGGTCCAGTTGTAATTGTTTACCCTGACCAAACTTTCTATTCTCATGTTAAAGTAGAAGATGTACCTAAAATTTGTACTGAACATTTATTAAAGGGTCGTATCTATGAAGCAAAAGCTTATAAAGAAGCTACTAAAGATGAACTTGCTAAAATCCAAACATTTAATCAAATTGGATTCTATAATCGTCAATTACGTTTAGCTTTACATAACTGTGGTATGATTAACCCATTCGATATCAATGAATACATTGGACGTAATGGTTATGAAGCATTAGGTAAAGTATTAACAACTATGACTCCTCAAGAAGTAATCGATTTAATGAAAAAATCTGGATTACGTGGCCGTGGAGGCGGTGGTTTCCCTACAGGTTTAAAATGGGAATTCTGCTCTAAATATAGTGCTGATCAAAAATATGTATTATGTAATGCCGATGAAGGTGACCCAGGTGCATTCATGGACCGTTCAATCTTAGAAGGTGACCCTCACAGTGTTATCGAAGCTATGACTATCGCTGGTTATGCAATTGGCGCTACTCAAGGTTATGTATATATTCGTGCTGAATATCCAATCGCTGTTGAAAGATTACAATTTGCAATCGATCAAGCTCGTGAATATGGATTATTAGGTAAAAATATTTTTGGTACTGGTTTTGACTTTGATATGGATATTCGTTTAGGTGCTGGTGCATTCGTATGTGGTGAAGAAACAGCTCTAATCGCATCTATCGAAGGTGAACGTGGTATGCCTAGAAATAAACCTCCATTCCCAGCTGAATCTGGTTTATGGCAAAAACCATCAATCATCAATAACGTTGAAACTTACGCAAACGTTCCTCTAATCATCTTAAATGGTCCTGAATGGTTCAGTTCAATTGGTACTGAAAAATCTAAAGGTACTAAAGTTTTCGCATTAGGTGGAAAAATTAAAAATACTGGTTTAGTTGAAATCCCTATGGGTACTACATTAAGAGAAGTTATTTACGATATCGGTGGTGGTATTCCTAAAGGTAAGAAATTTAAAGCTGTTCAAACTGGTGGTCCATCAGGTGGATGTTTAACAGAACAACACTTAGATACTCCAATTGACTATGACAACTTAATCTCATTAGGCTCAATGATGGGTTCTGGTGGTATGATCGTTATGGATGAAGACAACTGTATGGTTGACGTTGCTAGATTCTTCTTAGACTTTACTGTTGATGAATCTTGCGGTAAATGTACTCCATGTCGTGAAGGTACTAAGAGAATGCTTGAAATCTTAAATAAGATTACTCATGGTGAAGGAACACTTGAAGATATCGATGAACTTGAAACTTTAGCTAAGACTATTAAAGACTCTTCTTTATGTGGTCTAGGCCAAAGTGCTCCAAACCCAGTTTTATCTACTCTTGCTAACTTCAGAGATGAATATATCGCTCACGTTGTTGACAAAAAATGTCCAGCTGGCGTATGTAAAGACTTATTAACATTTAGAATTACTGATGCTTGTATCGGCTGTGGTAAATGTAAACGTAACTGCCCTGCTGAATGTATTACAGGCAACATTAAAGAAATTCATGTTATCGATACTACTAAGTGCGTTAAATGTGGAAGCTGCCGTAAAGCATGTCCTAAGAATGCAATCGTAGTTGACTAGGAGGATGAAAAAAATGGAAAAACAAGTAAATATTATTATTAATGGTAAAAGTGCTGTAGTTCCTGCTGATTATACAATTTTACAAGCTGCTGAATCAATGGGTATTTTCATTCCTCGTCTTTGCTTCTTAAAAGGCATTAATGAAAACTCTTCATGCCGTCTTTGTGTAGTTGAAATCAAAGGTATCAGAACACTTAAAAACTCATGTACTGTTAAAGTATCTGAAGGTATGGAAGTTTTAACAAATACTGATCGTGTTAGAACATCAGTTGTTCAAACTTTAAAATTAATTGCTGCTAACCACCGTTTTGAATGTTGGAATTGTCCAAGAGAACACAACTGTGAATTATTAGCATTATTACGTCGTTACAACATCGAAAATAAAATGGGAGAATCTGCTTATTTCTCTAAAAAACCATTCCAAGTTAATTCATCAATCGCAATTGAATTTGATAGTTCAAAATGCATACTTTGCGGAAGATGTATCGCTGCATGTGATAAATTAGCTGGTACAGGTGTACTTGACTACAATAATCGTGGTTTCGTTACATTTGTTGGTTCTGCATTAAATCATTCAATCGAAGATTCTGGATGTATTTACTGTGGTAAATGTATCGGTGCTTGTCCTACTGGCGCTATTAAAGAAAAGAGTGAAATCGAACAAGTTCAAGAAGCATTACGTGATGCTGACAAATATGTAGTAGCTACTATTGCTCCAGCAGTAAGAGCTGCAATCGCTGAAGAATTTGGTAATCCTATTGGAACTAATGCAGAAGGTAAATTATATGCTACACTTAAAGCTTTAGGCTTTGATGACATTACAGATGTTAACTTCGCTGCTGATGTTACAATTATGGAAGAAGGAACTGAATTTATTGGTCGTTTAACTAAAGCCTTAAATGGTGAAGAAGCTGCACTTCCATTATTAACTTCATGTTCTCCAGGTTGGATTCGTTATATTGAACAATATTATCCTGAATTCTTACCTAACCTTTCTTCTGCAAAATCACCTCAACAAATGCAAGGTGCTTTAATTAAACATTATTACGCTAAGAAAATTGGCGTTGATCCAGCTAAAGTTCATGTTGTATCAATCATGCCATGTATCGCTAAAAAATATGAAGCTAGACGTCCTGAAATGGAAGTTGACGGATTACGTGATATTGACAATGTATTAACAACTAGAGAATTAGCTAGAATGATTAAATGTGAATTTATTGACTTCAATAATTTAGAAGACTATGTTCCAACAAGTCCTCTTGCAAAATACACTGGTGCTGGTGTTATCTTCGGTGCTACAGGTGGTGTTATGGAAGCTGCATTAAGAACAGTTACTCATATCTTAGATCCTGAACATGAAGATTCTTTAGACTTTACTCCAGTTCGTGGTATTGACAATGGTATTAAAGAAGCTACACTTAAAGTTAATGGCTTAGATGTTAACGTTGCTGTAGTTCATGGATCAGCTAATCTACCTGAATTATTCAGAAGAATTAAATCTGGTGAAAAACAATATCATTTCGTTGAAGTTATGGCATGTACTGGTGGATGTATCAATGGTGGTGGACAACCTGTAGTTGTTGCATCAGTTCAAGATAAAGTTGATGTACGTGTTGGTCGTGCTCAAGTTCTTTACAACATTGATAAAGAAGCTAAACTTCATAAATCACATGAAAACCCTGAAGTTCAAAAATTATATGCTGAGTTCTTAGGTGAACCTAACAGCCATAAAGCTCATCACTTATTACATACTTCATACGGTAAAAAAGATTATTACCATACTAAATAGTAGTAATTTATATTGAATAAAAATAGCAGACTCATAATTGAGCCTGCTTTTTTGATCAATTGTTTATTTTTATATATTTGCCATTTCTAGTTATTAATCCTTTATCTTCTAGATTAGTTAAAGATCTTGAGACAGATGGTCTTGGTAGTGATAGTGTCTTAGATAAGTCTGTTACTGATTTAATATATATATAACTATCATCTTCAGATAAGATACTTAAATAATACATAATACGGTCCTCTATGTTTTTATGAGATAAGAGTTTTGCTTGAAGTTTGATTTTAATTGATTTATCAGCAATATGTTTTAAATACTCATCAAGGATTAGAGGATGTTTACTA
>JAZNYN010000190.1:0-3737 GCA_045594405.1 Anaeroplasma sp. | reverse complement strand
ATATAGAGGTTGATAAAATAATTATTTCCAAATATGATGATGGGTTTTTAGCTTATTTAGATAAGGGTAATTTTATTCAAGCAGATAATGATTCAGTTTTTACATTGGCTAATGTTAAAATTAATATACTAGCTCCTATATATGATCTTGATGATAAAAATGCTAATTCGTTGGTATCATCTATGGCTATTGATGGATATACGTTTTTATTTTGTGGTGATATTAATGAAGAGGTCGAAGGCTTATTAGTTAATAAATATAAGAATAAATTGAAGTCAGATGTTTTAAAGGTTCCTCATCATGGCTCAAAAACATCCTCCTCAGCTGAATTTATTAATATTGTTAATCCAGACTATAGTATTATCTTTGCTGAAGAAAATAATATATACGGTTTTCCACATAGTCAGATTTTAGATAGGCTTACTAGAGTATCAAAGGTATATCAAACAGGTATTTGTGGTAATATAGATATAGTCTTTAATAGTAAGAAATTTAAAATTAGTGGTTATCGTAATTAATAAGTGCATAAACGCTTTGATTATGCTAAAATATAAGTAAGAGAGCTGATTATTTTCTTAGTTATATGAAGGAGGTAATATTATGAATAAAACACTTATATTAAATGATTTAAGCTATAATGCTATATCTATTTATGACGAGGCTTTAGGAAGCTATGTTGTCGTTTATAAGGCTTTAGATATTACAGAAACCTTAAAGCTTAAGGTTAATAATAATCTATTAACAATAGGTAATGAGGGAAGCTCAATTAGGGTTTATAAGAGTGCTGATTTTACTATATTGAATTTAGAGGAAAAATTAGATAATTCATATGATTTAGATACTATAGATGATAATGTGATTTCAGCATCAGAATTTGTTGATATTCTAGCTGGTAATAATTTATTTAATGGAAATTATGTTGTATCAAATGTTCAGGATTATATTACTGCCATTGAAGCAATTATTTCAGACTGCCCAAATAAAGAGATTTTCTTTAGAGGCCACTATAATTATAGGTTTAAGCTAATTCCTTCTTTATATCGCAAGGAAGGCTATTATAATAATGAAAACTTTATGTATAATGATTTTAAAAATCAATTCTATAATGAATTAGGTGATAAAAAATATATAGAGATTCTTACAACTATGCAGCATTTTTCAATGCCAACACGATTGTTAGATACTACCTTCAATCCTTTAGTTGCGTTATATATGTCATGTGATAAGCCTACAAACTATAAGCAAAGAAGCTATATGGGTGAGGTTGTTATTATGGCCGAGAACAAAAAGGATGTTAAGTATTCTGATAGTAATGTCGTAAGAATGCTATCATCGCTTGCAGTATTAGAAACTCATTTTAAGCAGGAGCTATATAATAAAATAAGAGAATCATTAGAAAAGAAGGATTTTGATATATTACGAGCATCTATTGCCTATAAGAGATTTGTTGCAGAGGTATCAAGTGAGCTTCCACATTTTGATGAATCATTTTTTAACCCTGAGGTGCTTCTTGCACCTAAGCACGTAAAGGTAGGTATGATTAATGAAAGAATAATAGCTCAAAGTGGTTCATTCATTTTATTTGGCTTATGTGATTATGAAAATGGTACATATGAGAAGCTTAAGACTGTTGTATCAAAAAGAATATTTGTAGTAAACAGAAAGGGTATTTTAAAGCAATTAGAAATGCTTAATATTACTCCTGCAAGAATTTATCCTGATAAGGATCATATGTCTACTACAATAACAAAATCATACGATGTTTAATTTATGACTCAGGGTTGATACCTGAGTCTTTTTTGTGGCAAAAATAGACTATTGTCATATTCTAATATTGGAAGTGATTTATATTGAGTGGCATACTATATAAAAGCAGCTTTTACACACATACAGATGAATGTGATTTTATAGCTGCTTGTAAAACTATGCAAAGAAGAGGTAAAGATGATTTTGGCTATGTGCTAAATAAAAACCACAGCCTTGGACATTTAAGAATGATTACTAAGGATGGTTTAAATGCTAAGGAGCCTATTTCAATGCTTAATTCACATTTTATGATGGATGGCAATCTTTCTAATTATGATGAGATGAAAGCCTACCTAGATGAGGATATGGAATATGAAGCGGACAGCTTGTTGATGTTCAAACTTCTAAAAAAATATGGTATAGAGGTATTAAATAAGCTTAATGGTTGTTATGCAATGTTCTATCTTGATAATGATAAGGTTATAGCTATTAGAGATAGGTTTGGAGTTAAGCCGATTTATTATTCAACTATAGGAAACGAAATAATTATAGCAAGCGAAATTAAGGCGATATTATCAATTAAAAAGGAAGCAGTTGTTGATGGCGAAGGTCTTAAGGAGCTTTTAGGTATGGGACCTTCACACAGTAAGGGTAAAACTATTTATAAAGGAATAAATGAGCTACCTCCAGGCTATTATCTAAGATATGATCCATTAAATGGAATTAGCCTGCATAGATATTATCAAATAAATGTATATGATAATAAGCTAAGCTATAAGGAAGCAGTAAGCGAGGTAAAAAGTATTGTTGATAGCTCTATTCAAGCTTGCATCTATCCTAATGTTAAAACCTGTTCTTTATTATCAGGTGGCTTAGATTCATCTATTGTATCTACAGTAGCATCTAAATATATCAGTAATCTAGACACCTATAATTTAGATTATGAGGACAATAGTGATGACTTTAAAGCAAACCAATATGAAACCTCAAGAGATAAGGATTATGCGAGGTTAGTAAGTGAGGATATTAATTCATCACATCATGAGATATTAATCTCTAATGATGATTTAATTAAGCATTTAACTACTGCGGTTGATTTAAGAGACTGTCCAGGTATGACTGATATTGATAGCTCGTTATATTATTTATCAAGCAGGATGGCAGACGAATTTACAGTTGGGCTTTCAGGGGAGTGCTCTGATGAGATTTTTGCAGGCTACCCTTGGTTTTATAGGGAGGATAGTGCTGAAGGCTTTCCTTGGATTAGAGCTACAAAATTTAAAGAGGAAATGCTAAACGATGCTTTTAAAAATTTAAATTTAAAGGAATATGTAGATAATGAATATAGGCTTGCAATAAATGAAGCACCAGTTAGTGGTAAAAAACAGGAGCATATTAAGCATCAAAGATTATGCTATCTAAATCTTAGATATTTTATGACTAATCTATTAGATAGAAATGATAGAATTACCTCTGGTGCATCAATAGATGTTAAAGCACCATTTTGTGATTATAGGCTAGTTGAGCTTCTTTACAATTTACCATTTAAGTATAAGTATCGAATGAATACAGAAAAGAAGCTCTTAAGAGATGCTTATAAGGATGAGGTTATTAAGAGTGTAGTAAAAAGAAAAAAGAGTCCATATCCAAAAAGCCAGTCACATAATTATCATAATAGAATTAAGAAAATGGTTTTAGATATTATAGAGCGTGATGATTCTATCGTAACAATATTATTTAACAAAGAAAAGCTTAAGACATTTATTGATTCTGAAGAGGAAATGAGTGTTCCATGGTATGGTCAGCTTATGAGAAAAACAGCCTTTATGGCATATCTTTACCAATTAGATTATTGGTATAAAAAATATAATGTGAGGATTGAGTTATAGTGGGTAATTTAGATTTTATATCTAAGCTTCTTGATGGAAGGGTAGTATTAGGGAGTAGAGAGGAAATACTACCGAATTTATATATAATTCCGGTTTATAAGG
>JAZNYN010000189.1:0-1742 GCA_045594405.1 Anaeroplasma sp. | reverse complement strand
AGCCAGGATCAAACTCTCCATAAATTTATGTTTTTGTTTTTTGTTTCCTTTTGCTCATTCTTATCTTATAAGAATTGTTTGTTCATTTCTTATATACGTCTTATCGTTCGTCATATATAGTTTTCAAAGACCAATTTTGGTACGCTATGTCGTTTTAACGGCACAACGCTTTTTTATTATATCATTGGTAATATTACTTGTCAACTTATTTTTTTACTTTTTTTAAAAGTTTTTTTCAAATAAAAACCACCTCTAATAGAGGCGGCTAAAACATTTATTTTATCTTTTTTATTTCAGTGTATGCCATAATCAACGGACCAACACCCTTAGCATCATTTTCAACAATTGGCTCTGAAACATAATAATCATATGAGCCATCTCTTCTAAGGTTGTTTTCTGGACCTAAACCAGCTACTAAACAAATATTAGCTAAATTTAAATCACCATCTTCCTTAATAGTTAGCTGTGTAGAAATAATGCCATTGAAAATATCAACACCAATTTGACGATATCTTTCTGGTAAGATTTCTAATCTAGCTCCCTTTAAGATAGCATACGCAATCATAGATGAACCTGATGTTTCTAAATAATTACGCTCACGTCCTGGAAAATTAGGAACCTGCCAGAACATTTTTGAAGGCTTATCTTGATATTGTAAAATACCATCAATTGCTTCTTTAAATATTTCCTTTAATGAATTAAACTCATCATACATTTGCTCATCCATATAATCTAAGCAATCCGCTAGACCTACTAAGAACCAACCAATTGATCTTAACCAATAATTTTGAGATAGACCAGTTTCCTTGTTTGCCCAGAACATTTGTTTAGAATCATCATAGCCATGGTAATATAGCTTATCCTCTTCATTAAACATTAGCTTTCTAACATTTTTAAATTGAGAAATAGTATCAGCGTAATCCTTATTACCCATAACAGTTTGATATCTTACATAAAATGGTTGAATCATATATAAGCCATCAAGCCATATTTGATTAGGATAAATAAGCTTATGCCAGAAATTACCAGTAGATGTTCTAGGCTGATTCTTTACTTGAGAATAAGTAAGCTCAATGGCCTTTAAGAATTTCTCATCCTTTGTTTCGTTATATAAATCAAAAAGTATTCTTGATTCACACACATCATCAGTAGAATACTTTTCTGGAGTATATCCTCTGATAGTTCCATCTTCAAAAACATAATAATCTACATAATACTTGATAAAATCAATATACTTCTTTTCATTAGTAGTCTTATATAACTCGTATAATGAATTGATCATACAGCCATCAATATAATTCCAATGAGGCTGCTTCCCACCTAATATGGCCTCAATATTCCATAATGGATTATCTGGTGTTGAAGTCAGTAGCTTATCAATATAATTATCTAGGCTCTTGTACATAAAAAACCTCCTAATAAATAATACCTAAAATAAGTATATCATAAAATCTTATTTCATAGCAAGTATTATCAAATTTACTAGGCTATTACATTTTTATATAGCATCCTAGATTTATTAAACGAGGTGTTCTCAAGCTTCTCCTCATTTATGAATATTTTTTGTTCTATATACTGGAAGCCCAAGCTTAAAAATAGCTCCTCTATTTGCTCACCATCGGCAACACACACTATTTTCTTAAGCCTTAACGAATTAGCATTAATCATCAATTTTTCTAAAAGCTCATCCAAAAAATCATTAGATAATATTTTCAAGTCGGATCGTAGCCATGTCGTTCTGT